>CBDUHU010000092.1:0-9639 GCA_965366725.1 uncultured Kangiellaceae bacterium | reverse complement strand
GTGTTTATAGCGACCCTGTTCACTGGGATGCGATAGGTTATCCCGGACCCCCACGGCTATTTAATTAAATTTTAACAGAGAGCAATTTTCATTGAGCATACAATATTCGAATACCACTGATTATTCAGTCGCCACTCCAGAAGCAGAGATAGAATGTGACGTTGTGATTGTTGGAACCGGAGCTGGTGGAGGAATTAGCGCAGAAATACTAAGTGCTGCCGGGCTTAGTGTGATTATGGTTGAAGAGGGGCCTCTGAAAACTGCTGCTGACTTTAAGATGGACGAGAAAAAAGCGTATGCGGAGCTTTACCAGGAGGTTGCCGGGCGTCAGACGGTCGATAAATCAATTCAGATTTTACAGGGACGAAGCGTGGGAGGATCGACAACCGTCAACTGGACATCGAGCTTCAGAACACCAGAGCAGACACTTTTACATTGGCAAAAAGAGCACGCTGTTGAAGGGCTTTCATCTAAGCAGCTTGCGCCGTGGTTTGATTGGGTTGAGAAGCGGCTTAATATAGAGCCTTGGGCGATTCCTTTGAATACCAACAATCAACTACTGGCAAAAGGGTTGGATAAGTTGGGTTGGTCGCACAAGGTAATACCGCGTAATGTCAAGGGGTGTGCAAACCTTGGTTACTGCGGAATGGGCTGTCCGCTAAATGCTAAACAATCGATGTTGGTTAGTTGTATTCCGGAAGCTTTAAATGCTGGTGCTCGTTTGATTTGCCGGGCAAGAGTTGAAGAGTTACTAATGAATGCTGATAAAGTTGCTGGAGTGGCATTAACCAGTATGAATCGGCATGGCCAGGTTAAGCAAAAAAATGTTACCCGGATTAAAGCACGACATACAGTGTTATCAGCAGGAGCAATAGGAACTCCGGCAATAATGTTGCGTTCTGGCCTTGAAAGAATTAATTCTAATATTGGAGGTAGGACATTTCTGCATCCCGTTGCGGCAACAATTGCGGTGATGCCCGAAATCGTGAATGCATACTCAGGTGCGCCACAAAGTGTTTATAGTGATCATTTCTTGTGGAGAGATGGTGTTGCTGGAGAGTTAGGTTATAAAATTGAAGTGCCTCCGTTGCACCCGATGTTAGCTTCTATATTACTCCGTCAGCATGGTCAGCAGCATCAGAGCTTGATGAAAGATTTTGCTTACTATCAATCAAATCTTGCACTGATGAGAGACGGATTTAACCGAGATAGTCTGGGTGGACAGGTTTCTCTTGATAAATACGGCTATCCACAACTTGATTATACTCCTGACTCTTTACTCTGGCGAGGGATGAGGCATGCACTGTTATCAATGACAGAGATACAGTTTGCAGCTGGTGCAAAAAGCGCTATGCCATTGCATATGGATGCTTCACCTTACACTTCATGGTCGCAGGCTCGTAAGGGAATTGCTCAGTTGCCCGCTGAAATTTTGCGTTGGCAAATAGTGAGTGCCCATGTCATGGGGGGAGCCTCAATGGGAACTGATCCAGCACATTCAGTTTGTAACTCAAAAGGCAGGTTTCATCAGTTGGCACAGTTATCGATAATTGATGGTTCATTATTACCGACAAGTCTTGGTGTGAACCCGCAATTAACTATTTACGGGATTGCTGCTAAAATGAGTGCTCAACTGGCGCTTGATTTAGGTGGAGTGTTACCTGATAGCGTAGCCGGTTTATCGACCGACTAAAAATACAATTAAGAAGAGCTGATTTATGCCAAATATCGCACTTTATCCCGGTACTTTCGATCCAATAACAAATGGCCATTTTGACTTGATACTAAGAGCTTCAAAGTTGTTCGATAAAGTTATTGTTGCGGTTGCGCGAAGTAGCGGTAAGAATCCGCTTTTTTCGGTTGATCAAAGAGTTTCGCTGGTACAAGATATTGTCGCTGAAATGCCTAACGTAGAAGCATGCGGATTTTCCGGATTATTGGTGGATCTTGCTAGTAAAAAACAGGCGAATGTTTTATTGAGGGGATTGCGGGCTGTTTCGGATTTTGAGTATGAATTTCAATTGGCAAATATGAACCGTCGATTGGCGCCGGATCTGGAAAGCTTATTTTTAACCCCGGCTGAACAGTATTCTTTTATTTCTTCTACTTTAATCAGGGAAATTGCCGCTCTTGGAGGTGATGTCGCCCAATTTGTTCCAGAAAAAGTACAACAGGCACTTAAAGTGAAGTATCACAGCTGATTTTTCTGAGTATTTCCAGACCCCTGGTCTTTGAACGCTTTCATAGCCAATTATTAGTTCACATATATTGGTCAATACCGCTGCCTCGTGTACAATAACGTCCCAGTTTTGTAGTACAAGAGAAGTAAAATATTATGTCACTTATTATTACCGATGAATGTATTAATTGTGATGTCTGTGAGCCTGAGTGCCCAAATGAAGCCATCTATCAGGGCGAAGAAATCTATGAAATAGATAAGGATAAATGCACAGAGTGTGTTGGTCATTATGATGAGCCACAATGCCAGCAGGTTTGTCCTGTTGATTGTATTCCGTTAGATGAAAATAATCAGGAGAGTCAGGAAGCGTTGGTTTTGAAATATGAAAAACTAACCGGTAATGACTTTGTTGGTTAATTATTTTTCTTGATTCAGCCGGGAAAGGTATACTAAATATTGAATGGTTAAATGTAGGCTAGACTTATCCACACCCACTGGTTATAGTTAGCCCCTAGTTATCTGATGAAAATAGACATTAAAAAGAAGTAAATTTGGGGTATCGAAAGAATATTCACAAGTTAAGTAAAGTTACAAGGAAATTTAAACCCTTGATCTAGTTTAAGTTTTCAAAGTTAAAACAGGATAAAACATGCGTAAACAAAGAAAACATTTTGAAGACGAAACTGAAGTTGATATGACGCCAATGCTTGATATTGTATTTATCATGCTAATATTTTTTATTGTTACAACTTCGTTTGTTAAAGAGAGTGGTATAGTTCTTAATAGACCTGCGGCAAATCCTCCAGAAAATGCGGAACCTAACCCAAATCGTCCGATCCTGATTGCTATCAGTGAGTCTAGCGAAGTGACTATGGGAGGACGTTTAATTCAGGTTGATGGTATTCGCGCTAATGTTGAGTCAATGAGAGCAAAAAAACCTAAGGCACTGATCATTGTTCAGGCACATGAAGCTGCGATGAGTGGGGTGGTTGTGCGTGCGGTTGACCAGGCTAGATTAGCTGGTGCTGAAAAAGTTACCGTTGTAAAAGCCAAATAACACAGTTACAGTCATGGAAAGGCGGCTAGTAGCCGCCTTTTTTATGGCCTCTGATAATCCTTTTATACTAGATAGTTGAGCTTTAATAATGAGTAAAGTGATAGGAATTCTTGCAATTGTAATGATTGCATTCTACTGGTCACATACCCAAAAGCTAAAAACTCTTGCTTTACGCGCGGGAAAAAAGCGCTGTGATGAAGCTGGGGTACAGCTACTTGATCATAGTGTGGTGCAAAATAAACTCGCTTTTGCAAAAGATTCTTCCGGGCGGTGGCGGCTACACAGAGAGTATCTATTTGATTTCACTTCAACTGGAGAGCAGAGGTATAGTGGCAGAGTGATCATGCAAGGATTTCTGGTAGTAACAACGGAGTTAGAGCCTTTCACTATTAATTAAATGCCTACTGATTGAACAGGGAGAGCAGCGTTTATAAAGAGGGGGTTTATGTCATATCAGATGTTTTTCTCAGGATTAATCATGTTTTTGCTAATTCTGATAAGTGTGACCGCTGAAAGAACCCTTTTGATCTGATAACTTGTATCTGAAAGGATTTAGTCTGGTATATTTGAATAAATTAGAAGATTTTATTAAAAATGACTTATTGAGGTGACAACTGGACCGGTGATGCGACTATCTGATGATAATCTGGATGTATTTCTTGAAGTAAAAAACCTGGTATTAAATAACGGAGCAGGCTCATATGAAAGTCAGCTTTCTTTTGCCTTGCCAGGCTGTCGTAAAGTCGCTCTGGTTGGGCTAAATGGTGCTGGTAAGTCTACTTTAATCAGGTTACTTATAGGAGAATTGGCTGCCGGTCAGGGAGTCATTCGTTTTAACAACGACCAACCAACAGATTTAGCATTTAAAGATCAATTAGGTTATCAGGCTTCAGCAATGTCATTTATGGATAACCTGAGTTCTGCAGAGTACCTGGAGCTTTGTTGTTTATTAAAAAAATCACTGACCGTGAATTCGGCGGAGAAAATACGTCACGTGATTGATAGATGGCAACTGACGGAAATCCTTAATAAGCCGATGAAGCAGTTGTCTCAGGGTAATTTACAGAAGCTATTTATAGCGCAAGCTTTTCTCGGCAACCCGAAAGTGATAATTCTAGATGAGCCAACACTGGCACTCGATCCTATTGAACAGCAACGGTTTGTCGATAACATTAAAGCACTTGAGAAGTTTAACTTGTGTCTTTTTTCTTCACACCATATTAGCGAGACCGTGGCTGCAGCTGATTTGGTTATGATGCTCCATCATGGTGAATTAATAGCACTTATCGATTTAAAAGCAGATGATGAGTTTTGGTTGATAAGCAACTTGTCTGCTCAACAACTTGAAGCACTGGCACCAAAAGCAAGTATTAGTCTAAGCTATCATAAGCGAAAGAAATTGTTCAGAATTAGCGGACTGAATAGAGTCGAGTTTGAGCAATTTTCTTCTCATGCCTCTGTAAGTGATAAGCAGTCGGTGGTTCTTGGCGGTGGCTCAGAGAGTTTAATGCCACTCTTTTCTTTATTAGCAAATGAAGCTCTTTAGTATGCCATTATTAAGCATCCAATTATTGAAACTTCTTTTACGCTCAAAAAGCGTATTGCTGGGAGTGCTTTTATCAACTCTTTCTCTTGGCATTTTTTCTCGGTTAGGTTATCAGAACTTTCTTTATCTTCAAGCACAAAACTTGTCTAATTTATCTGTTTTTAATGAGATTATTCTTCCCTTAAGCGGCCTTGCTATCGTTTGCCAGATAACGATTAGCATATTGGTTTCAGTGCATTTATATCCCCAGTTTAGTATGGTGAGACAAACGAGTATTCTCTCACAATCAAGTATTCCACGGTTTAGGTTGTTAATTACCAGTTTTATTCCGTTTGTTGTTATCGCCTGTTGGCCACTAATTAATTTTATATTTATTAGCTTAGTCTTAAATTTGAGTACTGAGCTGGATTCTGCACGACTACTACTAACCAGTTTCGGTTTGTTATTGGTGCTTATTTCTTCTGCTCTTCTAATCTACAGCATCTGTGTGAATCTCCGCAGAGTGTTGTTTGCTGTGATTATTGCTTCAAGTGTGGTGACTATCCTACTCGCTATTGAAAGTTTATTTCACTACTGGTGGCCAGCAACATTTTGGAAAGGGATATTTTTTCCTTTTATTGCAATGCGAGAAGGGATGGTTTCTTATGCTGACTTGATTGGCTATCTGGGTTGGCTTCTGTTGGCAGGGGGGATTGGTTATCTGAAAATGACTAAAAGTCTGAGGGTGGGGGTTAAAGGGGGAACTATTGGCTTGTTATCAGGTATTCTACTTGTTACTTTTGCTGGCTATGTTCCCGGTGAATTCGATGTTTCTGTGAATCAACGAAGTCGTGTTTCTGAAGAGTTTGCCGAAATGTTAAAAGATCAAAAAGAGACGCTCGAGATTATTGCAGTAATTGACCAACAAACCAGTAGAGAAGAGATATTAAGAGGTCTTAGAATTATTCGTCAGGTACTACCTGATAGTCAACTTGAGTTTCGTTCGCGCCAGAGTGTTAGCCCCGAGTTACAGCAATCCGGTGAGTATTTGCAATTTATTCTAAATGGCGTGCATCAATCAGTGTCCTACCCATTTGAGCAGGATGTAAAGCTGGTTTTTGAGTCTGCTATATTGCAAATATTACAACGTAAAAGAAACTGGGTTAGTTTTATTGAAGGCCATGGTGAAAGTTCAATTTTTGCATCAAAGCCATCAGATATTGGCGAGTTCTCAGAAACCTTAAAAGCCAATGGTTGGTCTGTTACTTCGCAAAATCTTAGTCAATTACCCTTGATAAGTGACAATACAGGACTGCTTATAATTGCTTCGAGCCAACAAGGATGGATGCCCGGGGAAGTTGAGCTGGTGATGAATTATCTCCATCGTGGTGGTAATTTATTATTGCTCGCTGATCCTGAAAGTATTGTTCCTTCGCCCATAGAGTCTTTTCTTGGGATTTCTCGTTTCCCTGGTACATTAGTTGATTGGAATGGGTATCAAAGTGGGACACCACACCCTGCAATTGTTGTTGTTAATGAAATGACTCAGCATCCTGCAGTAAAGCAATTGAATAGTCTACTGGCATTTCCCTGGGCGAGTGGGTTAATACAGCAAAAATCGGCTGACTTATCTTCTGTATTTTTTAAGCCTATCGTTGTATCTCATAAAGGCGTCTGGAATGAGTTTAATATAGAACAGGAAGAGCTTGCTTTTAATCAAGAAAAGGGCGAGCTACAGCGTCCATTTGTCCTGGCTATGTCACGATTTGACTCGTCGAATAATCAAAAAATTATAGTTGTCGGTGATAGTCACTTTCTTTCTGATTCTGCGATTAATAATTATGCTAATAAACAGTTTGCACTCAACTTAATTAGCTGGCTTACAAATAGTAGTGAATTGATTACTTCTACCAATCAAAACGCCGATGGAAACATTAAACCACTGCTATTAGTAAACTTTATTATGAATTGGGGCTTTAGCTTTCTGTTGCCCCTGATTGTACTATTGGGGTGGTTTTTATACTATCGTAGGTATAGAGCGTTCAATTATATTAATCTGCCTTAATTGATTATGACAAGGTGATCAAAGTTGAAACCACTCACTCAACGGCATTGGCTTAATATCATGATTTTCGTGATTAGCGGAATGTTCTTGTTACTGGTATTAGTTGGAAAAGTAATGAACCGGGATGAAGTGTCTGCTGTTACTGAAAATGCAAAGTTTGAGGTGGCGGTGTTGGAACGTATTGATTTTGGTGAAATACAGATACTTAAGTTATCGCAGCAGTGGCAATCTTCTAAGGCAAATATTTCTAACTCTCGATCCAGACAAATTGCTTATAGTTGGCAATCAATATTAAAGCGTCACGGTTCTCCCGTAAGCGACTCAGATTTAAGTGGTAGGCTGGTTCTACTTTATTTGGCTAACCAGGCGCAACCTATCGTGTGTAAAGTTATTTTAACAGGGCAGCAACAAATTAAGGTCATATTTATTGCAACTAGCCAACAGATTGTCATTCCTGTTGATCAATATGACTTGTTTTTTCCAGAATAAAGAGTAACCAGATAATGCCAGAGCTGCCCGAAGTAGAAACAAGCTGTCGTGGAATAAGACCACATTGCGTTGGAAGCAAGATTAATAAAATTGAAGTTCGTCAGAAAAAGCTGCGTTGGCCTGTTGATGAAAATATATCTAAGAAACTTGCCAGTGTTGAAATAACTGCGGTCAATCGTCGAGGTAAATATATTTTACTTCAGGTAGGAAAGTCACAGTTGATGATTCACCTTGGGATGTCAGGAAGCCTCAGGGTTCTGCAAAAGCCGGTTGCTCCCGGTAAGCATGATCATGTTGATATCTGTTTATCAAACAATAAGGTAATTCGGTACAATGATCCTCGTCGTTTCGGTAGTATCATTTTAAATAAGGACGGACTTTCCCATCCATTGTTAGTTAAACTTGGTGTGGAACCGCTGGAAGATGAATTTGATGGAAGCTATTTGCATCAGGTGTGTACTAAACGTAGTGGCGCAATAAAGGCTTTGATCATGAATGGCCAACTAATTGTTGGTGTTGGAAATATATATGCTCAGGAAGCTCTGTTCAGGGCGGGTATTCACCCAGCCAGAGGGGCAAATAAAATTGCTAAACACCGTCTTGATCTGCTAGTGGATGCGATAAAACAAATTTTAGCTGAAGCGATTGAGGCTGGTGGCAGTAGCCTCAAGGATTTTACTTCTACTGAAGGTAAACCAGGCTATTTTCAGCATACCCATCAAGTATACGGACGTGGTGGAATGCCATGTAATATTTGTAAAGCGCCACTTAAACAGAAAGTAATCAGCCAAAGAACAACCACATATTGCAGTCATTGTCAGAAATAAATGCGGCAACTGGGGGGAAGCTTTGTTCTTTATCAGTTGTTGCCTGAGAACCAAAAAAGCCCGGTAAATACCAGGCTCTTTAAGGCTACTCCGTACACGAGGGCTAAAATCAGTTTTATTTGATTTTAGCTTCTTTGTACATTACATGCTTGCGTACAACTGGATCGTACTTTTTGAATTCAAGCTTATGTGGAGTGCTCTTCTTGTTCTTATCTGTGGTATAGAAATGACCTGTACCCGCAGACGAAACTAATTTAATTTTATCACGCATGATAAAGTCCTCTTATACCTTTTCGCCGCGGTGGCGAATCATATTTAATACATCATCAATACCTTTTTTATCAATGATGCGCATACCTTTTGCAGAAACGCGAAGTTTTACAAAACGATTTTCACTTTCAACCCAAAAGCGGTGAGAGTGAAGGTTTGGCAAAAAACGACGGCGAGTGCGGTTTTTTGCGTGTGAAACATTGTTTCCTGTTACTGGTCTTTTACCTGTAACCTGACATACTCGTGACATTGCATTAGCCTCTTAAAATTCTGTATAAAGCGGCAAAACTCCAATCAGATAATAATCTGTTAACCTTCCTGCCGCGGAAAGGGCGCACTTTATACCAAAAACGCAGGCATAATACAACATTTTGCTCAATAAATTACCAATAAAGCGAGAAAATTAGTGATTATGATATCAAGCTTTTTTAATCGATGTGGTTAGGCGATTATTCTGAACAAAATACAATATCAATCGATAAATCATTAATGATTGAATTTTTGGAATTTCACAATACCTGAAAATGCCTGCCAGATAAATATTAGTGCTACATTTGCCCTTGTTCAGCCATCGATGTTACCTGATGTGAGGCGACGATCAAGTGATCGAGTAATCGAATATCAACCAAATTCAGGGCTTGTTTGAGAGTGCGGGTAATTTCAATATCTGAGATACTGGCTTCACTGACCCCGGAAGGATGATTGTGAGCTATAATAATTGCTGCGGCATTATGTTTGAGGGCTTTTTGCAAAACCACTCTGGGGTGAACCGAAGACGCATTGATAGTGCCAAAAAATAATTCCTCAAACACTATAACACGATGTTGGTTATCTAAGAATAATGCGGCAAATACTTCATTTGGATAGCCAATCAAACGGCTTTGAATATAGGTCTTAACTTGTCCCGGATGGCGCATGACATCATTCGTTGAGAGTTTTTCGGCAAGATGTCTCTGACTCATTTCAATACAAGCTTGTAATTGAGAGTATTTAGCGCACCCAAGGCCTTTAAAGTCACAAAAACTGGCATAGTCGGCCGCCAGCAGGCCCTTGAGGCTACCGAAATGCTGGATTACCTCACGGGACAGCTCGATTACATTTTTTCCCTTTACTCCAGTTCTAAGAAAAATAGCAAGCAACTCTGCATCAGATAAAGATTTGACTCCTTTTTTGAGTAATTTTTCTCGCGGTTTTTCCGTATCAGGCCACAAGTTTATTGGTCTCATT
>CBDUHU010000091.1:0-9728 GCA_965366725.1 uncultured Kangiellaceae bacterium | reverse complement strand
CTGCTGCTGGCTAAGTGAGCCGCGACCCTGTTCTCCAAGTATGCCAAACCCGTGCGCATCATCCAGCAGGGTCCAGGCCGGGGTGGATTCACAGGCTGAAAGCCAGGCAGAAATATCAACTTCATCACCATCCATGCTAAATACGCTATCAGTTACAACAAATTTATTTTGTTTGGCCCGCGACAGCCTGAATGCCAGGTTGTCCATATTGCAATGAGCATAGCGCGTTGAATCGGCAGAACTTAAACGCACACCATCAATTAGTGATGCATGGTTTAATTTATCAGCAACTATCAAATCTCCCTTGCGGCCAAGTGTCTGCAGTATTCCAAGATTAGCCATATAACCACTGGAAAAGGTTAACGCAGCATCTCTACCAACAAACTCTGCAAGTGAGTTCTCAAGTGCCTGATGAGGAGTTTGATGACCACAAATCAAGTGCGAGCCGCCACTACCGACACCATTTTCTTTGGCGGTTTCAACCATAGAATCAACCGCCTGCTGATTCATGGTTAAGCCAAGATAGTCATTGCTGGAAAAGTTAATCAATAACTGCTCAGCAACACTGACTTCATTATTTACCAAAGGTTTGATAGTTAACTGCTGTCGATATAAATCCTGCTCAATTCTTTCATTCAGGGACTGCTGTAGATTCAAGAATTTCATCTTAATAGCCTGTTACTGGCTCACCCACCGGCATTGTAATAGAGTGGAGTGCTATTAGCTTCACCATTATTTTTTTGTCTTGCTGCATCCAGTTGCGCTGCTTCTTCCGCCAGTTTACGTGGACAAGGATTATTTTCAGGCGTTCCTCCTTCTGGTTCAACACCTAATCGGGAGAAAAGTTGTAAGTCATGGTCCATATCCGGGTTTTCGGTGGTTAGTAGTTTCTCACCATAAAAAATAGAGTTTGCACCAGCAAAAAAGCACATCGCTTGCATTTCATCTGACATACTCTCGCGCCCTGCCGACAAACGAACATAAGACTCAGGCATCATAATACGCGCCACGGCGATCATTCTGATAAACTCAAAAGAATCCAGGCTGGCAGCATTTTCCAAGGGTGTGCCTTTAACCGCAATCAACTGATTGATTGGTACACTTTGTGGATGTTGAGGCAGATTAGCCAGCTCTTTTAACAAGCCCAGTCGATCTTTAAGGCTTTCTCCCATCCCTAAAATTCCACCGGCACAAACATTAATGCCTGCATCCCTGACTTTACTCAGAGTGTCTAATCGATCCTGAAAGGTTCGAGTTGTGATAATTTGATCATAATACTCAGCAGATGTGTCAAGATTATGATTATAATAATCCAGACCAGCCTGCTTTAGCTGTTGGGTTTGGTCTTCATTTAGCATTCCAAGGGTGACACAAGTTTCCAGTCCCAACCCTTTAACAGCTTTAATCATTTCCAAAACAACCGGAAAATCCTTTCCTCTAGGGCTACGCCAGGCCGCTCCCATGCAAAATCGAGTTGCTCCTGTACGTTTGGCATTTCGAGCATTTTTAATGACTTCATCAATCGCAACTAACTGCTCTTTACTCAAACCTGTATTGTAGTGGCCACTTTGCGGGCAATAGGCACAATCTTCTGGACAGGCGCCGGTCTTGATGCTCATTAAGGTTGAAGTCTGGATCTTGTTAGGATCAAAATGCTGTCGGTGGATAGACTGTGCCATAAAGAGTAAATCATTCATTGGCAGGTCATAAAGTTCCTGTACTTCCGATATTGCCCAATTATTTCGTACCGCTGATTTCGCCAGACGGTTTTCTACAACAGGGTCATTCGATAGAGTTTGTGATTGGGACATGATAGCTCTCTATATTTGTCTTCTATTAGCAATACCTGACTGCCATTCAAATCCCTCGGTGATTAAAAACACTAAGAGATCGATGTTAACTTTGCAGATTAAACGTATAATACTGGAGGATGCTGATCTTAGAGTAAGTCAGTTTGATGTCAAGGATTAAGACAGATGAAAGTTAACAAATGGACGAATTTCAACCTTTTTAGTTTATTTTCCAAACTGATTCCAGATAGTGACTGCTACCTTTGTCTTCAACCAGTCAAACCTACGATAAACCAGTCAACATTACTCTGCCAGTATTGCCATGAACGGCTGCCCTGTTTACCACCGGGATGCCCGGTTTGCGCAATGCCATTACCCGGAATTAATCAATCTATGTGTGGTGACTGCCTTAACAACGCTCCTGCTTTTAACAAAATGCTAGTAGCGTTTCACTACCAACCTCCGGTAACTGAATTAATAACTTCGCTCAAATTTCATGCATTCCATGCGGTAGCCCCAATGCTATGTGAATATTTACTCGCATCCATCAGGAAGCACTATACTGAAGAAGGAATGCCCACAGCTGTTATTCCAGTCCCTTTGCATTCAGCCAGAATAAGAAAGCGAGGATTTAATCAGGCGCAAGTAATCGCCTCGATGATCGCCCGCCAGCTATCAATCCCCATTCTCCACAATAATGCAAAAAGAATTCGTGCAACCAGTCCACAAACCTCTCTTAATGCCACTATGAGAGCAAAAAATATTGCAGGTGCTTTCAGGGTAACGCCGACCGGACAACGAGTCGTTGCAATTGTGGATGATGTTGTCACTACAGGCTCTACGGTCAACGAATTGAGTCGTGAACTGATTAAATCTGGTTGCGAGCAAGTTCATGTGTGGACTCTTGCCAGGGCTTTCTCAATCCATTAATGGAATAATTGAAGAGTGAAATTTTTAATGCTTGTCTGTTTTACCTGTGGTTAAAAGAATTAACTTCACTCACATTAATTCAGTACCGCTATACACTCTATAAAGTGGTACACTGGCGCGCATAAACTTTTCCGCACTTTTCGGAGTCTCTTTTGGTCTCAAAAGAACGTTCATCACAAATATTTCAGATCGCCCTACCAATTATTGGCGGTATGATGTCACAAAATGTGATGAACCTGGTTGATGCCGCAATGGTTGGTCAATTAGGTTCAACACCACTTGCCGCCGTTGGGTTAGCTAGTTTTTTGAATTTTGTCGCTGCGGCAATATTTATGGGACTTGCTTCCGGTGTTCAGGCAATGGTTGCCAGAAGAATTGGGGAAGGCAGAGAACATGAAGCAGCAAACCCCCTTAACGGTGCATTATTGGCAATATTAATTGCAGCTATTCCTTTAACTTACATATTAACTCACTTCAGTCAGAGCGCCTTATCTTTTGTCAATGACGACCCAGAAGTAATCAAGCACGGTGTCGATTACCTTGACGCCCGCCTCATTGGGATTATGGCGGTAGGAATGAACTTTAGTTTTAGAGGTTATCTAAGCGCGATAAAAATGACCCAGTTTTACTTTAAAACTCTGATACTGATGCATAGTCTCAATATCCTTTTAAACTACCTGTTAATATTTGGTAAATGGGGGTTTCCGGAGTTGGGAACAGAGGGCGCTGGATTGGGAACCAGTATTTCAATGTACGGCGGCACACTGATATACTTTTTTCTAACAATCCGTTACACCGGACAATATGGCTTTGGACTGCACCTGCCACACAAAGAAACCTTTTTGCAGGTACTTAAAATATCACTTCCTTCATCAGCGCAACAACTGTTCTTCGCACTTGGTTTTACTACTCTTTTCTGGATTGTTGGGAAAATTGGTACCGATGAACTTGCCGCCGCGAACGTATTAACCACCTTAACACTGGTTGCTATACTGCCATCAATTGCTTTCGGTATGAGTTCGGCAACACTAGTCGGACAGGCATTAGGCAGAAAGAACATTAGTGATGCTTACCAGTGGGGTTGGGATACAGCCAAAATAGCTATGCTGGCGATATCGTTGATTAGCATTCCGATGTTATTTATTCCAGAACAATTGCTCGGAATTTTTTTACATGAACCAACAGTTATTGAAATTGCTAAAGTGCCACTACAGCTAGTCGCAATTGCTATTGTAATCGACGCAATTAATCTGGTATTAATGTCTTCGCTTCAGGGGGCCGGAGCGACCCGTATCACAATGATTGTCGGTGTTGTCTGCCAGTGGTTAATATTCTTACCGTTAGCCTGGGTCATCGGGCCTTATCTGGGCATGGGGTTAACTGCAATATGGCTCACTCAGGGATTGTATCGATTATTGCAAGCCTTCTGGTTTGCTTATCTATGGCGCAAAAAAGATTGGGCATCCATTCAATTACACTAACTGATAGCCAAATATACTAAGTCTGGAAATACTATGTCTGGAAATACTAAATCAGGTAATACAATACCTGAAAATACAAAACCCGGAAAAACTATGTCTGGCAATACTATGTCTGGCAATACTACGTCTGGGAATATTGAATCTGAAAATCAAAAGTTTGAAAATAATATGTCAGAGAACCAGACACAGGACTTTTATCAGCTAACCCCGGATCATGTTCTCGATGCACTAGAATCTGTAGGCTTTGAACCTCAGGCAGCACTATTGGCTTTAAACAGTTATGAAAACAGAGTTTATCAATTCAGGGACTATAACGAAAAACGTTTTGTTGTTAAATTCTATCGACCAGCGCGCTGGAGCGACGAACAAATTATGGAAGAACATCACTTCTGTGAAGAACTGATTAAACATGAAATCCCGGTGGTTCCACCAATTAGAGTTTCCGGGCAAACATTATTCAAATTCAAGGGATTTCGTTTTGCAGTATTTGAAAGTAAAGGAGGCAGAACTCCGAACCTTGATGATAAAGAAACACTCATCTGGTTGGGGAGATTTATTGGTCGAATTCATTTGTTAGGTGAAGCTAAAAATTATCAGCATCGCCCTCAGTTGACACTGGAAAACTTTGGACATCAAAGTGTGCAGTTTTTACTAGAGAATGAATTTATTCCTGGACATATTAAGAGTGCCTACGAAGCCGTTAGCGAACAAATACTTATCCGATGTCAGCAGATATTTAATCATGCTCCGTCATGCAACAACATAAGGTTACATGGTGACTGTCACCCAAGTAATGTAATGTGGACAGACTCTGGCCCTCATTTTGTTGATTTCGATGACAGTCGTAGCGGACCAGCAGTACAAGACTTGTGGATGCTGGTAACAGATAATTCAAACCGAAATCAATGGAATCACCTATTACAGGGTTATGAAGATTTCAGAGAGTTTGATGATAGAGAATTTGTTCTGGTTGAACCATTAAGAGCGATGCGAATGTTGCATTATAGTGCCTGGTTGGCACGTCGCTGGAGTGATCCTAGTTTCAAGCATAACTTCCCCTGGTTCAATGGAGTAAGATATTGGGAAGAACAAGTTCTCTCATTAAAAGAACAATTATCCGAGTTACAATCCTCGGAAAATTTATTTTAATAATAATTCTTTGCACTATGATAAAATTCTACTAAGATTATTTCTGTTGAAAAAATTTTTGTGCACAAAAACGAATAAAAATCTCTGTTTGAAATATAATTATTTTTTTCGATTTATTCTTCAAAATCAGTCAAGCTTTCTGCGCTGATTTGTCGCAGGTCATTGCCTGTCATCAAGTGACATTCTGATGGTAGGCTAGCCGATGTCACAACTTGTCCATTGCTAATCTACTTTAACTTCCCTAGTTTCGACAATTGGGAAAGTCGTTTGTTATCAAACTGTTCACCGAGTTTAGAACGATTATTGTTTTCTGATTACATTATCCAGTAATTAATGATTATTGAATATTGCAATTAGGAACATCACTCCTGACAAATATAAAAACCTATCGGTAGCCTGGTAAATTAAGGCATTAGTTTTATATAGAGCACATTAAACTTATGGAAATAATAAAACCAAACTAAAAGTAAGATTTTAGAGAACAAATTTGGAGACTCTAATATGATAAATCTTAGAAAACTTTTCAGTCCTCCCTGGGGACTCAACCAAGTTTCAAAAGCAGTAATTTATGGAACTTTATTCTTATCAGTTAATATTTCAGCATATGATGAAGAAGTCGATCCTTCATTACCAACCGGACCAATATTTGGCGATGTGCCTGATGATCACTTTGAAGCCAACGCAGGAACTTATGAAGGTGGTGTAACAGGCACGGTTGAAGATACACACGCTAACAATGTACTTCAGGCTGAGGCTCAAAGAGAAGATGGAACTTTTAATGTTCCTACTAATGGTTCACCAAGCCCTTTGTTTGGTGCAACCAAATTCTCGCAGCAAATGCTTCGCTTTGAAGAGTTTGGTGTGGGCAAGCTTAAAAAAAAGATTAAGCAACCAAAGAACTGGGTTTCGCTACCAGCACCAGCAGATGCGACTAGCGCCCCTGATGGCACTGCATTAGAAAATTTTCTTGACCAGTCAATCTGGCCAGCACCAACCAAATATGCTAATACAGACGATGAAAACCCCTGGAAGAGTGAAATTGAAAGCTACCTGGGACGTGAATTAAATACGCCTCCCGCTGAAGGACGCCCACCAGGAATTGGTTGGTCACACCAAAGATGGGACGACTTTACTCCAAAAGAGTATTTTCAAACTGCAATGTCAGGTGCCCGTGAAAATGGTGGTTTCCGTGACTCTAAGCAGCGGCATAAATATAAGAAGGGAGAATTCGGCAAAAACGGTCTTTATCATAATACAGTTGGTGTCTCCGGCTTTGAAGGAACCACTGATGGTATAAATATTAAATTCCATCCTGATATGCCAGTTCAGGACCCCCAGGCTTTATGGACGTTTGATGGTACATTACCACCTAAACTATTAATGGCAAGATATGGCGAGCCATTAATCATGCGTCACTATAATGCACTACCGATTGATGTTGCTGCTAACCGTGGTTTCGGCGTTCATACAATCAGTACCCATGAACATAATGGTCACAACCCTGCAGAAAGTGATGGCTACGCCAATGCATTCTTTTTCCCGGGTCAATATTATGATTATCGCTGGCCAATGACAATAGCAGGAAGTGATACCATTAATACCGCTGCTAATGATGACCGTGCAGGCTCTCCTGATGGAAAAGGTGGAATTAACAGACTACCTGGCGATTGGCGAGAAACCATGAGTACCCATTGGTTCCATGATCATATGCTCGATTTTACCGCCCAGAATGTTTATAAGGGCAACGCGGCTATGATGAATTATTACAGTGCCTTAGATCGCGGAAATGAAAGTCTTGATGATGGCGTTAACCTACGTTTACCAAGTGGAGACAAACTTGACTGGGGTAACCGGGACTACGATGTCAACCTGCTGCTTGCTGAAAAAGCATGGGATAATGAGGGACAATTGTGGTTTAACCCTTTCAATATCAAAGGATTTATTGGCGACGTTATGACCGTTAACTGGTTGTACGATCCCTACTTTGAAGTCCGTGCCCGTCGTTATCGTTTTAGAATTCTCAATGGCTCTGTTTCACGTTATTTTAAAGTGGCGTTAATTAACGAAGCTGGCGAAAGAGTACCTTTCCATATGGTTGCTAATGATGGCAATATTATGGAGCACACCGTTTATTTTGAAAATGGTGAATTACCAACACAGGGAATTGCCGAACGCTACGATATTATCGTGGACTTCAGTAGTTTCTCAGAAGGTGACAAGCTCTATTTTGTTAACTTATTGCAACATAAAGATGGTCAGTCAACGGACAAACCAATACCGCTTGAAGATATTGTCGATGGCACATATGCCCCACAAACAGTTGACGATGACAACGATGGAATTGCCGATCGTTGGATTAACGGTGACCCGGTTGTTGGTAAGTTTCTTGAGTTCCGAGTCAAGAAAAATAAGAAGGAAGACAAAAGTATGGATCCGGCGGATTATGTTGCTGGCAAGAAAAGCATGATTCCGATACGTCGCCCAACAGAAGCAGAACTGGCTAATGCACTGCATCGTAGTTTTGAGTTTGAGCGACAACCGACCGATGATAAACCATGGGTTATTGAAACTGATGGTGGCAAAGGTGTTGGAATGGATCCAAGAAGACTTTCAGCAGCACCTGAAAAAAATTCTGGTGGTCTTGAAGTATGGCGATTGATTAACAGTGGTACCTGGAGTCATCCAATTCATATTCACTTTGAAGAAGGTATCATTCTTCGTCGTAATGGCGTTGAACCACCAGAATGGGAAAAATGGGCACGTAAAGATGTTTATCGTCTCGGTCCACAACCTGATAGCGGTTCAATCGTGGAAGTTGCATTACGCTTCAGGGAGTTTGCAGGAACCTACATGGAACACTGCCATAACACCCAACACGAAGACCATGCAATGTTACTACGCTGGGACATCGAAAATCCGGGGCAAGTTAAATTGCTGCCTACACCAATCCCCTCCTGGGATGGGGTGACCTATGTAGATACTGTAGCGCTGCCAACAGCAAGAACAGGCGATGCAGTTGGTCAGTTTGGTCCTGAGTTAGATCCGGTCGATATCTGGGTTGAAGGCGCAGTCGTGACTGAACTTGATGATATAAGAGATGTTCCTATCGGCGATGCTTTATCTGATCCGGAACCAGCTAATGAACGTGGCGTTGCTACCTTCCCATTAACTAAAGGAACGAATATTGACGCTAATGGCAACGCAACTGAAGTGTTCTTTTTCCTTCATGATGTCAGCGATGAAGACCTTGCGTCAGAGCTAGGATTAGCCTGGGCTGGAGCGCTAAACAAGGCACCTGTCGCTGCGACATCTGAAGCAAGTGTTTCGGAAAGTGGGCATTGGACATTCTATGGAGACCTGCCTAATCCAATATGGGCAAATCCACCACTTAGAGTTTCTGAAGGTGGTGAAAACCCGGATGCAATTCCTGATGTTGATCATAACAACACATACTCACCACTAAGACGGGTTAATTATGGCGGTAAAGATGTCATCTTTAATGCCATCTTCATGCAGTGGGGGGATGAACCGTGGGAACATAATCGTATTGACGAATCATGTGTAAGCTTCCCCGATTTACCAGCGAATACCAGCTGTATGTACAATGGTAATGCCTGGGGTGGACTGCATGAATCAGGTCATTTAGTTGCTCTTGATACAACCAGTGCAAACCCATCGGTGTCCATCAAGTTGCATAAGTCCTGGGCTGATGAAGGCGATTATCTGCCATACTACATAGTGCTTGATACTTTCCCATTTGGCCCTTCAAGAGCAATGGGCGTTCCCTATGTTCCTAAGCACGCACATCTGGCAGATGCAGCGGTTCCTTTAATTCAGTTCATACCGCCTGCGCCAATTCGCCCAAGTTATCCACCAACACCTGCTGATGGTAATGGTATTCTTGGCGGTGGTCCTTTTGGTAGTCAGGTTGGTGTACCTTCATACTTTATGCCTGAAGATGACTACAGTCCAATGTGGCACATCGGATTTGCTCACTGGCTAATACCGGCAACAGATAGTGTTGGAGTCGTTAAAGGACTAAAAGAGATTAAAGCACTCAGAGCAGAAGGAAAACTGGAAGTTGTAGAATTCCCGCCACCACCTAATATGGGACTGAATAATTACAACTTTGAAAATCTTAATTCTCCACATGTGGTTAACTGTCCAACACCAATGACCGTTGATAAAGTTATTCACGATGCACGTAATGCTGGAAAGTTTTAGGTTAAATACTAATAATAATGAGTAGTTAGACTATTTCCGCAGTGGCTCCCTCGGGTTCCACTGCGGCTTTTCAAGAGAATCAATGTGAGTAGTTTCAAGTATATAAGAAGCAGTTTATCGTTTGTTCTTGTGCGCAAACACATTCAGTTTTATT
>CBDUHU010000090.1:0-9816 GCA_965366725.1 uncultured Kangiellaceae bacterium | reverse complement strand
AAATAGCGGTTAGAGTGATGAGGAAAATTGACCATGAATTTGAGCATGAAATCGAGTGGAAACAACCGACAACTGGCGCTCTGAATTTATCAACATACGACTCGATAACTGAAGAAAAAAATTCTCGGCTCTCTCAATGGTTCTCTGGAATTCGCTATACATTTTCCTCACCTTATCTATTAGCCATTGCCGGTTATATATTTTGCTATACAATTACTTCGACCTTTCTCTATTTTCAGCAAGGTCAATTAGTTGAACAAGCAACCACCAACTCAGCGCAAAGAACTCAGCTTTTCGCACTAATTGACTTTGGCACCAATATATTAACTCTGTTATTGCAACTATTTATATCACGTCAGTTATTATCCCGACTGGGTATAGGAATCATCCTGATAGGCTTGCCACTACTCACATTAATAGGTTTTATAAGTTTAAGTCTATTACCAACGATCAGCGTACTAATTATCTTTCAAATCGTCCGACGAGCAAGTAATTACGGCCTATTCAAGCCTGCAAGAGAAATTCTATTTACAGTTTTACCTCAGCAGCAGAAGTACAAAGCCAAGACCTTTGTCGACACCTTTGCTTATCGTAGTGGGGATGTAATCGGTGCACTTACACAAAAAGCACTGATTGCACTTCATCTGGGAGCTGGAGCATTGTCATTAATATTAATTCCGATATCTATTTTATGGTCTACTCTGGCTTACTATCTCGGGAAAAAAGTAAATAGGGCATCCACAGAAATAAATAGCCAGGTAAAAATTAAAAAGGAAAATAACAATGACTAATCGACGTAACTTTATAAAAAATGCAACTTTAGGTAGTCTGGCAACCGCCGCTTTGCCATTTTCATCATTACTTCAATCATACGAGAAAAAACTAAATATACTCTTTCTAGGAGGGACGGGATTTCTTGGCCCTCATACGGTAAGAGTAGCGCTGGCGGCTGGTCATAATGTAACCTTATTTAATCGCGGGAAAACTAACCCTGGATTGTTCAGTGAACTTGAAACAATAAAAGGAGATAGAAATACTGACGATATAAAAAAACTTAAGGGTCGTAAATTTGATGTTGTTATTGACACTTCGGCTTATTTTCCACGATCGGTAAATACCGCCATGTCTGTATTAAAAGAAAATATTAATCAGTACTTATTAGTCTCAACGATTTCTGTTTACAAGGATTGGTCTAAACCTGAAATGGATGAGTCAGCTCCACTGGGCACTTTAGATGATCCGTCAGTTGAGAAAATTACTGGTGAGACTTATGGCCCACTGAAGGCTTTATGCGAACAAGCCGCTGAAAAACATCTACCCGGAAAAGTTTCGATAATCAGACCTGGACTAATTGTTGGTCCCGGAGACAAGACCGATCGTTTTACCTATTGGCCAGCCAGGATAAAAAAAGGCGGCGATATTTTAGCACCTGGTGATGGCAAGGACTTTATTCAATACATTGATGTAAGGGATCTAGCAGAATGGATGGTACATTGTCTCGAACATAAAATTACCGGGATTTATAATGCACAAGTAGGTGGTGGTGAAATTACCATTGGGCAACTGTTAAAAACCTGTGTTCAAGAACTTAATCAGCAAGCGAATCTGGTGTGGGTCGATACCGACTTTCTGCAACAACAGGAAGTTGCCCCGTGGCAAGAAATGCCTGTATGGATTCCTCCGGCTAATGAATATGCAGGGAGTGGCACCATGAGTTCGAAAAAAGCCTATGCTAATGGTTTAAAACAAAGACCTATGCGAACGGTCATCAATGATTGCTATCAGTGGTTTAATCAATTGCCTGCGGCAAGAAAAGAAAAACTCAGGGCAGGAATCAGCAAGGCAAAAGAAAGTTCTGTTTTAAAAGCCTGGCAAACAAAAAACAGCTGACAATAAAATATTAGCTATTTATAAAAAAATTTCTTTTAATAATAAATAGAATACTTGGAAGAAGTTTTTTTATATTGAATAAAAAGTTAGCTGCTCTTTTTTCTCTATTAACTGAACAGCCTATCTGAGCCTTATCAATTTTTAAAATCCTATAAGAGCCTTAAACTCTATAAAAATAATTTTTAAACTCATCTTCCACTATAACCCCGTTTTCTATCGAAAAAACTATCTCTTATTGAGAATTTTTATTAAATTTAAAGTCTGAACACCGCAGAAATTTAATCGAGCAAATCGACTCCCTTCTGCTGGTGTTAACAGTGAGTTGATAAAGGAGGAAAGAATTCACATGTTTCTCAAAACTAATCCCATTGCACTGGCAACCTTAATCGCACTCGGTTTTTCGACCGATTCTAGTGGTGAAGATGAACGATATATTATCCACCTTAATTCATCACAAAAACAGCCGGTAATTCATCAGGCCAGAATTTCTGGCGGTATACTTGAAATCGAATCTAACAGGTTCATTGCCGCAACTTTTAAAGGAAAAGACCTTCAACAGGTTAAAGGATTAATGAATAATCCGGCAATTAGCAAAATAGAACCAGATCTTCGCCGCTATCCTTTGGCAATATACAATGATGATGCTGGTAACCCGAATAATCAACAACTGACTCCTTATAGTATTTACCAATCTCAGGCCGATCAACTGGACATCCAACCGGGCATAAAAGTTTGCGTTATTGATTCTGGTATTGCTGGTAGTCAAGGAGAAACCGGTGGTAGAAACAGTGATTTTAACTGGGGCGCGATAACTGGAGACAATGACTCGGGTACCGGTAACTGGGACAGTGATGGTGGCCCCCATGGCACCCATGTTGCCGGAACTGTTGGCGCGATGGATAATAATTTTGGTGTTATAGGAATGGCGCCAGGTGTCTCAATGCATATTATAAAGGTATTTAATGCGTCAGGCTGGGGGTATTCGTCGGATTTAGCCTTTGCCGCAACAAAATGCGTGGCAGCTGGTGCCAATATAATTACCATGAGCCTGGGCGGCGGCGGGGCCAATAGTGCCGAAGAAAATGCATTTATTGACTTTTCCAATAACGGTGGCCTGGTACTTGCCGCCGCTGGTAATGATGGTAACGATACTCGTTCCTATCCAGCAGGTTATAAATCGGTGATGATGATTGGTGCGAATGATGCCGATAATAATATTGCCAGTTTTTCCCAATATCCCGACAATAAGGTAACCATTGGTAGAGGACGTAATCGAACTCAAGAAGTAGATGATGGTTATGGCGTGGAAGTCACCGCTGGCGGCGTCGCAGTACTTTCAACTTATCCTGCGGGTGCGGCAACATTATCTTCGCTTAACGTAAATGGCACAGCGATACCCTCTTCGGCTATGGAAAATTCAGGCCATGCAAATGGTGATACTTATTATATGGCACTAGCTGAATCTCAGGATATAGGAGCAAATGGCAAAATTTGCGTGATTGATAGAGGCAATATCAGTTTTCAGGATAAAGTCGCCAATTGCGAAAATTCTGGCGGTATAGGCGCTATTATCATCAATAATGTTTCTGGTATGCTATTTGGTACATTGGGATCGCCCAATAACACAAGTATTCCTGCAGTAGGCACAACACTTGAAGATCGCAACACGATTCTTTCGGCAACTACAGCCACAATCGATGTTGGTTCTAGCGATTATGGTTATATGGATGGCACTTCGATGGCAACTCCAGCAGTCGCAGGTGTCGCAGCTTTAGTTTGGTCAAATCACCCCAACTGCAACGGAGCAGATATCCGCTCTGCGCTAAAAGCATCAGCACAGGATCAAGGAAGTGCGGGGAGAGATAATTTCTTCGGTTACGGTATAGTTAAAGCACTCGATGCAAGTCAATATCTGTCTAATCAGGCGTGTGGAACTCCACCCGGTGGAAACCTTCCACCTATTGCCTCGTTTAGTTACAACTGCACATCACTCGCTTGTGATTTTGATGCAACAGACAGTAGTGACGCTGATGGCAGCATTTCAACTTACAACTGGAACTTCGGTGACTCAAATACCGGTTCTGGATTAACCTCTTCAAATACTTATTTAGCTAGTGGAAGCTATCTGGTTAATTTAACAGTCACTGACAACGAGGGGACTAGTAGTAGTCATTCAAAAACAGTAGAAGTTAATGATGGTTCCGCCCCCCCTCCGGTGGACATTACACTTACTGGTACTCGCGCAAGCAACCAGCGGCAAATAACGCTAACCTGGAGCGGCGCGACTACCAATAATGTAGATGTTTACGTTAACCGCAGTTTTAATAATACTACCGCAAACGACAGCTCAGAGAGTTACCGTGTCAATAAAAATGCTAACTATGTATTCAAGATCTGCAATACGGCCTCTACCAATGATTGTTCAAACGAAATAAACCTTTAACAAACCTGTAAAATAATCCCAGTTGTATATCGACTCGATATACAACTGGGATTTAATTTTGCTACCAGTGAATATTCGCTAAAATACTATAAAAACTGGCGTAACTCTTAATATCGGTTATGTAAATTATCCCTCTTTAAGCATTACCACGGGATTTGTCAGCCAAATAATTGAATCTGCCGCATTTACACCTAACAGCAAACCATTGTTCTTTGGTAAAATAGGCGTAACTATCCTAATGGAAGATCAATTTTGTTTAACGAACTCGACGACAGACTCATTCAGGCAATCACCGAAGCTGGGTTTGAGCAACCAACACAGGTTCAATCCGAAACCCTGGAATCTGCTTTAGATGGCAACGATCTTTTTGTAAGTGCTGAAACAGGAAGCGGTAAAACTTGCGCTTATCTTTTACCAACCTTCGAATATCTGTTAGCACAGGAAAAACCAGCCATATTAGCATTAGTGCTGGTTCCAACCCGAGAGTTAGCACAGCAGGTATTAAAGCAAGCAAAGTTATTTGCCCGGTTTACCTCAATCAAACTCGGTCATATCGGTGGTGGAACTGACATCAAGAAGCAAAATGCGCTCATTGAAGAGTCGCCACACTTTCTAGTTGCTACACCGGGTCGATTATCTGAGTTATTAGCAAGGGATTTAATTGATCTGAATGAGGTTGCTATATTAGTACTCGACGAAGCCGACAGACTACTCGATATGGGATTTGCCGACGAAATAATGGCGATTTCACAACATTGTCCAAATAGACATCAAACCCAGTTATTTTCAGCAACCCTGGCCAATAAAAGACTAAGAGGACTGGCAGACAAACTACTTACTGAACCAGAAGTTTTTGCACTCAATAAGATAACTGATGCCCACACAGCAATTAATCAGCAAATCATATTTTCCGATGATAAAACTCACAAAGTTAAGTTATTGATTTCGCTTCTTAAAAACGAGGAATACCGTAATTGCCTGGTTTTTTGTAATTCAAAAGACCAAGCGAATCGCCTCTATGGTTTAATCCATCAGGAAGGGATAAGTTGCGGCATACTTCATGGTGACCGAGAGCAAATACAACGTAATAGAGTAATGGGTAAACTCAAAAGGGGAGAAATCAACGTCTTGATCGCAACCGATATTGCTGCTCGCGGATTGGATATTGACGGCATGGATTTAGTGATTAACTTTGAAATGCCACGATCAGCTGAAATTTATGTTCACCGTATAGGACGTACTGGACGTGCCGGCGAATCAGGATTAGCAATTACCTTTATTATGGCACCCGAATTCAATTTAATGGCAGGAGTGGAACGCTACCTTAAACAATCTTTCAAACGTCGAAAAATTGCAGGATTAGAAGGATTTTACAAGGGTCCCAAAAAACTGAAGTCTTCTGGTAAGGCAGCAGGATCAAAGAAAAAGAAACAAAAGAAAAAATTAGAAAAACCTAAAAAGAGAGTGCGAACCAAGAAAAAAACAACCAAGCCTAAATCCTGATGCGCAACACAATAGAGAGTTAAGTTATTTGTTTAACTTAGCTCTCCCCAATTACACTCATGTTTTTATCTTAAAAAAGCCCACTCTATTCAGGCTTTTTAAACTTGAGAGTAAACCTGTCTGTATTTCCAGCTACGGTCTTACGCCCCACTTCATAGCGTAATTCGTCATCTGCTTTAAAATGCAAATCAGAATAATCAACCAGCACAAAACCCGCATCCTGAATTTCCTTAATCGCTAGTACAGGGTCAAACCGACGACCATTTTCATTGTTCAATGCTTCCATATGACGTCTTGTATGATCTACCACTGCATAAACGCCACCAGGCTTTAACGCACTAAATGCAGCACGATTCATTTGCTGACGTCCCAATTCATTAAAATTGTGATAGTTACGAAATGTGAACACAATATCAGCATCACTATCTGCCAGCTTAAACTCATCCATCGAATAGAATCGATCACCTTGTTCTCGTCTCAGGTTGGCGTTCACTTTAAGAACCTTTACTTTATTCATGCTGGGCTTATCTTTAGCTAGTTCCTCAACCCTTCCAGTCCCAATCGCAACAGAAAAATCTCCCTTTTCAGCGAGCACAGGTGCAAGTAATTTGGTATACCATCCGCCGCCAGGTAACAACTCAATCACTTTCATATTTTCTCTTAAACCAAAAAATTCAAGAGTTTGTTTTGGCAATCGATTAGCATCCCTTTTTATCTCTTTTTCAGAACGGATATCAGAACTCATTGCCGTTGTTAATTTCTTTTCTACTGCTGAAAAATCATCTCCTAATACTCCAAAAGAAGCGGAAAGTGTCAACGCCATTACTATCATTTTTTTCATTTCTTATTCTCCATTAAAAAATATAATTAACTTCTATTTGTACCATTAAAAAAACGTCTGACTCCGGATAATCAGCTATTAATTTTGATTCAAAGCTCTCCAGGAGACTTCGCACTCACCTAGCTCGGCAGCAATATAGGCCGATTCTCCTGTTATGGTCACTGAAAACATCATTGAACGTTCTAACAACTCAGCAAAAGCCTGAATTTCCTGCCAGGGAAATTGAAATATCTGAGCATTAACAGATATTAATTTATTACTGATTTGTGCCCACCAGGTATCGGATTTTGAGTTAAAACTATAAACTTGCACTTGCCTGGCAGTATGGGATGCTTTTTTGATTCTTTCTGCATCTGGCTCACCAACATCTATCCAGAGTGCAATTTGATCATCGAGAGAGCGTAGCCAGATATCAGGCTCATCAACTTCACTTAATCCTTTGGTAAAAACCAATCTTTCATGTGCATTGATACAATAAGCCATAAGTCTCGCCATCATCCTCTCAATCTTTTCTGATGGATGCTGAGCAATAGTTAGATGCAAAGTATCATAATAATCTCGATTAAGATCAGATAATGAAATAGTAAATTTATAAATTGTTGGTTTTAGCGCCACGTAAGAATCCTTACAATAATCCCACTACATACTAGTTTTGAAGAGAATCAAATGTTGGTGATGAAGTCTGATTAAAAGCAATTTATCACATAATTCAAAAATTAAGCATGTGATTCTACGTGGTCTAAATAACAAATTACAGTATTACAAATCACTTATAGATCACTAATTTGTATCAAAATTAGTGATCCCCGTAATCAGACATACTTAAATAGGCGGTAAATATTACAGTGATTAGCCAGTTTTACTAATGCAAAAATGCAAACTTTATTCTGGACGTGCGTAAAGTTGCTCAGCACGATTAAACATCAGCCAGGCAGTCACTACATATTTGTCGTTTGAAATGGGAATATGCCCCTTATGACTATGAGTAAAGCCTGCTGGAAAGATGACCAATGAACCAGCTGTTGGCTTCGCAGATATGTCTTGATAGTGAAACTCTGTCTCTCCGCCCTCTTCAACATCATTAAGATAATAAAGTAACGCTAATACTCTATGCAGTGGTTCATTATGCGGTAACTGCGGGTATATTTCAGAATGCCAGTAATGGTAACCACCCTGTCCCTTATCATACTTCTGGACGGTAAAGCCGCCATAACGAAAAATAAACTGCAATAGTGCATCAATATGATTGATACCTATTTCATGAAAGTTTTCCTTGGTAATTATTGTCGGTTCTCCAGTTTCCGGATGTGCTACCGTAGGGTTAACCGCTGATATCAAGGCCAGATAATGCCGTGTAACATACTCTCGTACATGTGGATAACTTGCCTCAATAACTTTCTGCTGTAAATCTTGCCAATTAGGGTTATTAATCATCGAAACGTCATGGCTATCTTTTAAATCCAGATTAACTCCCTGACCGGTTCTACCGCGGGTAACCTCATTACTTTGCTGATGACGATCCATTAATAGCTGGCATAATTCCGTATCCAGAGTATCAGGATAGATAGAAACAAACTCACTCATAATAATTCTCGTGATTAAAAAATAGCCTAACAGCATAGATGCTCAAGCAAGGAGTGTGAGCTGATCTAAATCAACTAACCATTAATTGATTACGTTATAGATTTATAACCTTCTCAGCCGTTGTCATGAAAAGCAGTTTCTTCAACTAAAAACCCCGGCAAAAATACTAAGTATTTTATGAGCTAAATGATTGTTATAAATTTGTGATAATTTCGTGATTTTAATGAGAATTTATCCAGCTAATCTGTGAATTAAATTTTAACAGAGGATAATAAGATGAATTTTACAAAATCAATTGTAGCTGCCTCCATTATGGTAGCGTCACTTTCTGCAAGTGCCCAGCAACTCAACATTAGTATCTCTAATCTCACTCACGGAATTTACTTCACTCCCTTTGTGGTTGCCGGTCATGACTCAACGACCCATATTTTTGAAGTTGGTGAAGCGGCGACCGATGCGCTGCAAGCCCAAGCAGAAGGCGGTAGTATCGCCGGAGTAGTTGAAATGCTTGAATCAGCTGGTGCAATTATTGAACAAAATCCGGCTGGCGGACTTTTAGCCCCAGGCCAGTCAACCGAATTAACGCTTGATACTGGAAGTATGAATTATTTATCTCTCAGCTCAATGTTGCTACCAACCAACGATGGCTTTGCCGGATTGGATGCCTGGAAGATCCCTTCTGAAGCTGGAGTTTATTGGATCAATGTGAATGCCTATGACGCAGGCACTGAAGCCAATGATGAAGTTGTCAATGGTGCTGGCGCTCCAGGTTTACCAGGAATACCTGCAGCCCCCGGAATGGATGCAGGTACTAATGGAACAGGCGTTACTAATATGGAGAGCAATCAAAGCATTCATATTCATCGAGGAAATCTTGGTGATGCAGATGCCACCGGCGGCACCAGTGATTTGGACAGCAAAATTCACCGCTGGTTAAACCCGGTTATCAGAGTTCGCGTAGAAGTACTTTAGGAGCAAACGATGAATAACTTTAATGTTTTAAATAATGCATTTCGATTGACCTTGATTTCAAGTTTAGTGTTAGTTGCTGCCTGTAGTGATAACAATAACCCCGAACCACCGCCACCGTCGCCACCGCCAGCTCCAACTGCCAAACAATATCAGATCGAAGTGATTAACCTTACCCATAATCAGCCATTTTCACCGATTGCAGCAATTCTCCATTCAGATGGCAGTTTATGGCAGATTAATCAACAAGCGTCGGTCGAGTTAGAAATAATGGCCGAAAGTGGCGATAACTCCGAGTTACTTGGTTTGGATTTTATTAGTAACTCAACTTCAGGAACCGGCGTTGTTCCACCAGGAAATAGTGAATCACTCATGTTGGAAACCACCTTAACAGAAGAGATTTATGTTTCTATTGCTACAATGCTGGTTAATACCAATGACGCATTTACAGGAGCTTCGTTAATCGATGTAACAAACCTGCAAGCTGGAGACTCGTTAACTTTAAGGGCTAATGTATATGATGCTGGCACAGAAGGTAATACAGAAGCGCAAGGCACTATTCCAGGACCTGCCGACGGCGGCGAAG
>CBDUHU010000089.1:0-9850 GCA_965366725.1 uncultured Kangiellaceae bacterium | reverse complement strand
TCTATGAGGTTTTTTAACCATATTTTTCTATTTGTCATTTATTGAAAACGATTTTTCAAACATAAGTACTGGTAGGCTGATTGTCGGTAGAATTATTTTTTATATTACCAACTAGTTTATAGAGTAACCTGTCAGATTAAGTCACTTTGGCGAGTATTATTCTTATTTTAATCAATGTCCCCGTTGACACAATAAAAAAGCCAACGCCCATGATAAACAATTATCCTGCAAGATCAATAATTAACTCTCAAAATTTCCCCCTCGCCGACAAAAATTGAGTGTTATTTAACCAAAACAATCGGATTATTATGGTTATAATATATTCTGAAACAATTGATAAGATTTAGACACAGTGTATCAAAATCACCTTCCTTGGTCGTACCAGTTAAAATTCTAAAGACTAACGGTTAATCTCTTCTCCAATTATTCTGCCTTATGGTAATTAACATATTTTAGAGCTATATTACTTTTGCTTATCTAATGTTATTGCAACATCAGTATAGGGTGCACTCAGAATGCCGCTATTGCCTTCAAGAGCTCCTTCCTTGTTAGTTACATCACCAGTTCTGGTTACCCTGGCAGTGATCTGAATCTGAGAAAAATTTGATATTTTTACGCCAGGTTGCATAGCATCTGCATCTGACAAAACGATGGTTTCAGGCGCTGAGTCAAGCTGATATTTGACAACTGCAACAGGAAACTTTGGACCATCAATGGCCTTAGCAAAAACAAAAAGTGTTTCTTTTCCTGTGTAGTTTTTTCTAATCTGTGGCGGGATTTCTATGGTAATGGCTATTTCACCAGATAACGACTGGGCAGTCCCATCTTTTATTCCACCTTGTGATAAGCGCTGACGAGCAACTTCAATACTCTTCTGCAACATCTTTGAGGATGCTGAATCCTGGTCTCTTTTGTTCAAAATTGAAGTCCAGGCATCAATCGCTGATTGGTACAGCCCCAATGAAAATGAGCTAAAACCAAATAACAATCTCGCGCCTTCATGATCTGGATGCAGGCGGATAATATTGGCTAAAAGCTGATATCCCTTTTGAACGGTCTCTTTATCCTCTGCACTAGTATAAAGTTGTGCTAATTCAACTTTTAAGTCAATATTTTCCGGTGAGTTGGCAATTGCTGTCTTAATCGAGTTTAACGCTTCATCAGTCCTGCCTATCCGCGCATTAAATAACGAAAGTGCTCTCCAGGTATCAATGTCATTCGGTTGAAGTTCAACTTTTTCTCTTAGTGCTAAAAATAACTGCTCCATCGAATATTGATCATTGTTCTTTTCAGCCTGCTGGCTAAGTTGCTCTATTAGTTGAGGCTCCGTTTTTAGCCGTTGTTCGATTTGATACTGCCTTTGCGCCGGTACTCTGGAATCTGAAAAATAATAACCGAGGATCCCAATAATCGAGATAAAGAGTAAAATCAGCCCACCAGTAACCCGGGATAAGTCTGACTGGCTATTATCAGTTGCAAACTGAGTTGACTCAATTGATGCGTTAGTATCCAGCAATAGCTCATCGGATAGTTGCTGCCATTCCTGCTGGGCTAAATCTCCAGAGGCAAGTCTTCGATTAAGTTCCTTGGTTCTAAATTGAAAATCCTGTTTAAGTTGCTTTAAACGAACCATCAATGATTCTTCAACTTCTTTAAGTTCATTACTCTGGGTAAATATTTGTGAAGGTAATAGAAAAAGCGCAACCACCAGAATAAAAAACACAAATACACTAATCATTGTTTTTTTCTCCGTTATTACTACTGATATCATTCACTTCATTACGCCATTCAGATAACATTTCTTTAGCGTCATGGTTAATGACGGTTCTGTCAGCAAATTCTTTTGTTCCTCCGCGATTGGCAACAAAACGAAAAATCACAAAAATGCCAGCTATAAGGAAAATAAATGGGCCAAACCAAATTAGCCAGGTTGAAGGTTTTAACGGAGGCCGATAGCTAATAAAATCACCATACCGCTCTTTCAAATAAGAAATTATCTGCTCATCACTTTCACCAGCATTTATTTTCTCGTAAACAATATCTTTTAGATCCACTGCGAGAGGAGAATTTGAATCTGCAAGATTATTATTTTGACATTTAGGACACCTTAACTCCTGGATCAGTTGGTTAAAACGCTGTTCTTTTGCAGAATCCTCGAAAGGATAAATCAGGATATTTGAATAGCCAGATGTGCTCATTAAAAGCAGCATAATAAAAAACAATAGGCTGGAAATAGTTTTCATTTGACACCCGATTTACTTTTGTGATTTACCGCTAACATTGGCTTTAGCAGATTATGCCAGACTTCTTCTGTAACAATACCAACATGACGATAAATAATTTCATTATTATGATTTATCAAAAATGTTTCAGGCGCGCCATAAACCCCTAAGTCAATGCCTAACCTACCATTATCGTCAAATAAAATAAGTTGGTAAGGATTGCCAAGATCATTTATAAACTTTAAACCAGCAGCCTGTTTATCTTTATAATTTAACCCATAAATTGTGACTTCTTTAGCTTTTGCCAATTCCATCAAATGTGGATGCTCGTGATAGCAGGACGGACACCAGCTTGCAAATACATTAATTAATGCGGGTCCACTAATATCTTCTTGAGTGACAGTCTTTTGTGGTTCAAGCAAAAGGGATTTACTAAATGAAGGAATTTTTCGACCAACTAACTGTGAATCAAGTTTAGTCGGATCTTTACCCAATCCACTGTATAGTAATGCGGTTACCGCTATAAATAATATTAGCGGCATCAAGAATAAGAAAGTTCTTTTTTTCATCATGACTTCTCTTAATAGCCTTTGTTTACTGGGTTATAAAAATTTGTCATCATGCTAAAGCTGCTTCATTTTTTTCAGGTTCAAGAGTTGTTCCTGATCGTTTTGCTTTCTTTCTGTAACGCCTGTCAGACATTGCGATTAATCCACCTAACCCCATTAAAAAACCACCAAGCCAGAGACAACTGACATAGGGTTTTATATATATCCTCACTGCCCAATCATCACTATCAGGTAACTTTTCTCCTAATGCAATATACAGATCCCGAGTTAAGTTTGCATCGATCCCTGCTTCTGTCATCCATTGACCGGAGGCTCGATAGCGTCGCTTTTCAGGTTCAAGAGTAGCAACAGGCTTAGCATCTTTATAAACAGTGAAATGGCCACGAATGCCATCGTAATTTGCGCCATTAAAATCGCCAAAAGAGTCAAATTTAAATTGATAATCACCAATTTGTTGAGTTTGTCCCACACCTAATCTAACCACTTTTTCCTCCGATAAATGGGAAGATAAAACAACTCCAATGACAACTACAGCTAATCCAATATGGGCAATATACATTGAGTATTGACTTGCGGATAACTTAACAAAATTAAACCCTTTTTTTCTTTTGACTTTTCGTAATAAATCTTCGCCATTCAGGAAAATCACCCAGCCAACCAGAAACATACCAACAAATAACTGGAATAAATCCAAAGCTTTAAGAGTTAACTGATTAAAGACCACTATCGATGCAAAAAGCATCGCAACTAAAAAGCCATTGCGAGTGCGCTTCAGTAATTCCTGAAAATCAAAGCTCCTCCAATTAACAATGGGACCTAAACCGGTTAAAAATATAAGCGGCGTCATTAACACAGTAAATATTAAATTGAAATAAGGAGGCCCAACTGAAACTTTGCCTAATTCAAATAGATCAGCAATGACTGGCTGTAACGTGCCAATAAGAATCATCGCAGTTACTACAGCCAGAATTAAATTATTTAATAAAAATAATAATTCTCGGGAAAGCCAACCAAACCAGCTGGTAACAGAAACTGTCGAGGCTCGTGTTGCAAAAAGAATGAGAGATGCGCCGACAACAACGCCTAAAAAGATGAGGATATATGCGCCACGAACGGGATCATTTGCAAATGCGTGAACCGATGTTAATACACCGGAACGCACTAAAAAAGTACCAAGCAGACTAAAGCTGAAAGCTGCAATTGCAAGTAGTGTTGTCCATGCCTTAAAAACCCCTCGTTTCTCTGTCGCTGCAAGAGAGTGAAGCAAAGCAGTGCCAATTAACCATGGCATAAACGATGCGTTTTCCACAGGATCCCAAAACCACCAGCCTCCCCAACCTAGTTCGTAATAGGCCCACCAGCTACCAGTCGCTATGCCTAAAGTCAAAAACATCCAGGCAGCTTGCGTCCATGGTCTGACCCAACGCGCCCACAATGTATCAATTCGCCCTTCTAGCAACGCAGTAATTGAGAAAGCAAAAGCAACAGAAAAACCTACATAGCCCATATATAATAAGGGCGGGTGAAAAACCATTCCGGGATCTTGAAGTAATGGATTTAAGTCTCTACCGTCTACAGGATAGATAGGTAGTAAACGCTCGAATGGATTTGAGGTAAAAATAATGAATGCCATAAATCCTACCGCTACACCACCCAATATAGCAAGAACCCGAGCGCGAGTAAGTGCGGGTAAACTCTGACTGAGGATAGCAACCAAAAATGTCCAGAGTGATAAAATAAATACCCACAATAATAATGAACCTTCATGTCCCCCCCAGGTAGCCCCTAACCGGTAGGCGGTTGGCAATGAACGGTTGGAATGCTGGGCAACATAAGTCACTGAAAAATCATTGACATAAAAAGACCACATTAAGCAGATAAAAGCTGTGGCTACAAAAAAGAATTGAGCCATTGCCGCAGGCTTGGCAACCAGCACCATACGCCATCGATTAGTGCTAATTCCAACCAATGGAACAAAGAATTGGATCAAAGCAATTGCTAATCCAAAAGTTAATGCTATATAGCCAATTTCAGGAATCATAGAATCAGTTACTCTTTCGCGCTTTTGCGTCAATTTCTGCTTGTTTGATCGCTTCTGCTACTTCTGGTGACATATAATTTTCGTCATGTTTGGCAAGCACTTCGCTGGCAATAAACGAACCGTCTTGTTGCAGTTTTCCCATAGTGACAATACCCTGCCCTTCTCTAAACAAATCGGGAAGTATTCCATTGTAATAAACTTGCACATTAGCAGCATTGTCAGTGAGTTCAAATTTCACTTCCAGATTATCAGGATTTCTTTCAACACTTCCCTTGACCACCAGACCACCAAGTCTGATCAAAGGTCCCTTAGGCGCTGAATTTTCAGCTATTTCTTTGGGTGAGTAAAAAAGGTTTATGTTTTGTTTCATCGCAAATAACCCGAGTCCAATAGCTGCACCAAGGCCTACGATAATTGATATAACAAAAATTAATCTACGTTTTCTTAAGGGCTTCATAAAATTACCTGTAGTCTCAACCTGATCTTTAGTCGTTTCTTTGATCTGTTTTTTGCTGCTGACGATAGCGACGTCTTAGTTGCTTAATCAACTTATTACGTTGCGTTTTAACTAATACAAAAAGCCCGGTTAAAACAATTGCAGCAATTGCATAACTGCTCCAAATATAAAAACCATAGCCCCCCATATCAATAAACTCTTGAAAACTCATAGACCGACAACCTCTTTTACCCAGCTTTTAGAATGCTCTCGACTTAATATTTCATTGCGCATTCGATACATCATTATCGCGCTGCAAAATAAAATAATTGCAAATATCATCAATAGTAATGCGATGAGCATCGAAGGATCCATCGATGGCTTTTCAAATTTTGAAATAGTTGCGCCCTGGTGCAAAGTATTCCACCATTCAACAGAAAAATGGATAATTGGAATATTTACAATACCCAACATTGCTAATACACCCGCAGCCCGGTCTCCAACTTCTCGGTCTTCAAAAGCCTGATGGAGTGAAATAAATCCTAAATAAAGAAATAAAAGGAATAACTCCGATGTTAATCGTGCATCCCATACCCACCATGTATTCCAGATAGGTTTTCCCCAAAGAGAACCGGTAATCAAAGCCAGGAATGTCATTGCTGCACCAACTGGCGCAGCACTGATGGCAGCCATATGGGCAAGCTTAATACGCCATATATATCCAATTGCAGCCGCTACCGCCATCACAACATAGAACATCATTGAGGCAAATGCAGCTGGTACATGCAAGTACATGATTCTTACCGTTGCGCCCTGCTGATAATCAATAACTGAGTTATACAGTCCTTGATAACAACCAGCAGCTAACAACAGCAGGCTGGTCCCAAATATCCAGGGCAACCATCGTCCACTTATCTGGTAAAACCATTTTGGCGACGACAAGCGATGAAACCATTGCCAATTCATAGAATCTCCCAACCAGTTAATTTAAAAAAAATCATCGAATTGATACCTTTATCGCTGCGACCGATGCTAGCGGAACCAGAGAAATACTGGCAAGCAGATAGGCTCCCATAAATGCCAATTGGCCGTTATACTCTAACCCCATTGACGCAGCAGACACTGCACTTGCTCCAAAAATCAATATCGGAATATAAATCGGCAATACGAGTAAACTCAGCAAAACACCTCCCTGCCGCAGACCTACTGTTAATCCCATTCCAACTGAACCAATTAAACTCAACACCGGCGTTCCGATTAGTAAAGTTAACATTAATGCACTAATGGCTGATGTTTCAATTTGCATCATAACAGCTAATAATGGAGAGATTATCACCAGTGGTAATCCGCTGGTAAGCCAATGAGAAATTATTTTTGCCACAACTACCTGATAGGGAGAACCTGACTGTAACAACAAGAGTTCCAGAGTTCCATCGTGATAATCATCCCGATACATACTCTCCAGTGAAAGCATTGCCGCAAGCAGAGCTGATACCCAGATAATACCGCTTCCAATTTGACCTAATAAACCTCCGTCAGGAGTAACTGCCAGCGGAAACAAAGAAACAGTTAGTACAAAAAAAATCAGAGGATTAATTAAATCCTGACGGCATCGCCAGTGCCTTAATAGTTCCCGTTGTAACAACTTAATCAGCATTCTGCCCTCCCACCAGGTCAAGTGAAAGTTCTTTTAATGGAATATCCAGTGAAATTGCTTGATGGCTTGTTATCAGTACACTCCCCCCTTGAATAACAAAATCACTGATTTTATTCTCTAGCCATCGACATCCTTCCACATCTAGCGAAGTAAAAGGCTCATCAAGCACCCAGCAATTGGCGTCTGCTAATAAAAGCCTTGCCAGGCCCACTCTTCTTGTTTGTCCGGCGGAGAGATTTCTAGCAGGAATATCAAAATATTCACCTAACCTAACCTGGTCAATTGCTGCTTCAATAGCTTGTTCTGAAATAAACTTTCCACCGAGGGGATGATATTTAAGGTTCTCCATAACAGTCAACTCGGGCTTAACTGCCGGTAAATGACCCAAAAAGACCGGCAAAGATACTTCGCCGTTATCCTCACTCCAGGTGAACTCTCCCTCGGCATGAGGCAATAGTCCACATAAACTTCTTAATAAACTTGTTTTCCCAGCGCCGTTTTTACCAACAACCTGAATGACTTCTCCGCTTGCCAGTTCAAAATTCAGGTTGCGAAAAAGCCAGCGCTCGGATCGCCTGATACCGAGAGAGTTAACAACCAAAACCTGATTTGAATTATTTATCATGGATAACTGATGCCGCCTAATTGAGTGGTTGTTTTCAGAATCTAAGGTCAGGTGTCAATAAAAATGCCTTAAGATCACTTAAAAACCCGAATAATTTGACCTGCTCAACGGAACTGTAGGAATGACACAACATAATTAGGTAAGTTAACCAACTCCAAATGTAAATAATTATTATTCATATAATACAAGGCTATTATATACTACTCCAATTGTGCTTAAAACATCTCTCTGATTTAGCGTAAGCAATCCATAGTAAATAACTAATATTTATCCTGTAATTCAAAGCGAAGCTATTGTAACCCTAATTATCAAGGCTAACGAATGATCTTAGTCAAAGGACAACCAACAGTCAGACGGTCTGCCACATTGGCTGTCTGATATTTGTACTAAAGTGATAATACAATTAACAAAAGTACTCTGAATATTGTAAAAGTTACTTGAAGAAGTTATCGTTGACAGTCACAATTAACCCCCTCGTAACAAATCACCAGATGCGGCAATAAATTGCGCGACTATAAAGTCCTTCGTAGCGAAAAATCCTCAATATAAATGTATTTGTAAATGGTTTAAAAATTAATATGTCAAACTTCATAGAACAACTTACTGAGATCGTCGGCCAATCATACCTGTCAACTCAGGATAATGATTTAGAAAACTACGGACAGGACTGGAGCAAACTATACCAGGCAAGCCCTATGGTTGTAGTTAAACCAGCTAGTATTGAAGAAGTAGTGGCCATCGTTAAATTGTGTGCCAGTAACAATACAGCGATTGTTCCTTCTGGTGGTCGAACCGGGCTTAGTGGCGGTGCCTGTGCGACTAACAATGAAGTAGTCCTTTCGCTAGAACGAATGAATCAGATAGATAGGTTTAACCCGGTTGATAGAACGGTACATTGCGGTGCTGGAGTAATTACTGAACAATTACAGAATTTTGCTACAGAACAGGGATTATACTATCCAGTCGATTTTGCTTCCGCAGGTTCTAGTCAACTTGGTGGAAACATAGCAACCAATGCGGGTGGCATTAAAGTGATTAAATATGGTCTTACCCGAGACTGGGTTGTGGGTTTGACCGTTGTTACTCCAAAAGGAAAGATATTAAAGCTCAACCAGGGCCTGGTAAAAAATGCGACCGGTTATGATTTACGCCATTTGTTTATTGGTAGCGAAGGAACTTTGGGGATCATTACAGAGGCGCAAATGAAATTAACCAATGCGCCTAAAGATCCAACTGTTATGTTATTGGCAGTTGATGCCCTTGAACATGTATCCGAATTACTGGCTCACTTTCAGTCTAGCATTGAGATGATGGCATTTGAATTCTTCTCACAAGCAGCTTTGGATAAAGTCATTAGACATCGAGAAATAAAGCAACCATTTGCCGAACAATCCGATTTTTATGTTCTGATTGAATTTGAAAATATTGATGATTCTTCAATGGATCAAGCTTTTGCTGCATTTGAATCAGCCGCAGAGAAAGGCTGGATCATTGACGGAGTGGTTAGTCAAAGTCAACAACAAGCAGCTGAACTTTGGCAATATCGAGAGGGGATCTCTGAATCTATTGCCCATTATCCCCCTTACAAAAACGATATTGCGGTAAAACCTTCCTTAGTCGGTGAATTCTTAACACAAGTTGATAATTTTGTTTCAGCTAATTATCCTGATTTTGAGAATATCTGGTTTGGTCATATTGGTGACGGTAACTTACATCTTAATATATTGAAGCCAGCAGCAATGCCACTTGATGAGTTCAAATCTCAGTGCGCAGAAGCAAACCCACAAATATTTAAAATATTACAGTCATTTGGTGGCAGTATTTCCGCAGAACATGGTGTAGGCCTATTAAAGCGTGATTATCTATCCTATTCCAGAAGTGATGAAGAACAGTTAATCATGGCATCAATAAAAGCCACTTTTGACCCTGATAATATTATGAATCCCGGTAAATTAATGAAATGATTGCACTAATCGCCAGCTTTTTCTCTCTTTGTGTTGGTCCATTAGTTTATCAGACTTTTGGTCCTCTCAGACGCACCGATAAAATTGTTGGTGCCATTGTTTTAGTTGTTGTCACTGGAATAATTGTTTTCGAGGTGATCCCACATACTTATGAAACCATTGGCTTCTACTCTCTAATATTGGCACTGGTGGGTTTTGCTGGCCCGACATTAATCGAAAAAACTTTCCGCAGAGCCGCAGATACAACCCATAAACTGACTATTTATCTTGGTATTTCAGGTTTGCTGGTTCATGCATTGATCGATGGAGCTGCAATTCAGTCAGATCACTCAGAAG
>CBDUHU010000088.1:0-9860 GCA_965366725.1 uncultured Kangiellaceae bacterium | reverse complement strand
TATTCTGTATCCATACGTAACTGAGATAGTGAAGGAGATGTGGATTATTGTCTGTAGGAAAGTTACTACAAAAAGAGTGAGAAATGACTGACAAGGTTTGCTATCATCAATGTTAGTAAGTATTCAGTTCGATTGAAATAATAACTAAACTTCACAAGGGTCTATTCTTTGTCTGACAATTTAGCCTCACTTAGAAAAAAAAACCTGCTTCTTGGCATTTGTGGCGGTATTGCTGCATATAAATGTGCTGATTTAGTCAGAAGATTAAAAGATAAAGGATTTGACGTCAGAGTGGTGATGACCGCTGCTGCATCTGAATTTATTACTCCGATGACATTGCAGGCAGTTTCTGCTAATCCAGTCCATCAGGATTTATTTGATCAACAAATGGAAGCGGCAATGGGACATATTGACCTTGCCAAATGGGCTGACTATATTTTAATCGCGCCAGCTACAGCTAACACTATCGCTAAACTAACTCATGGAGAAGGCGATAATTTGCTTACTACTCTGGTGCTTGCTTCGAAAGCTCCGATATTCATTGCGCCAGCGATGAACCAGCAAATGTGGGCTAACCAGATGACTGCTGACAATATTAATATACTGTCAGCAAGAGGTGTGTCTATATTAGGTCCTGGAGTCGGCGAGCAGGCCTGTGGAGATGTTGGTGCTGGACGGATGTTAGAGCCTCTGGAAATTGCAGAGAAAGTTTTTAACTTTGTTTCCACACCAAAGGCGTTGGAAGGACTGAAAGTTGTTTTAACGGCAGGACCAACCGTTGAGGCGATTGATCCTGTCAGGTACATTTCAAATCATAGCTCGGGAAAAATGGGTTATGCTCTGGCACGAGCCGCGCAAATGGCAGGTGCAGACGTTTCTCTGGTGTCTGGCCCGGTTTGTTTGAAGTTCCCTGCTGGAGTTGAAGGTATTCAGGTTACCAGCGCAGCAGAAATGTTTGATGCAGTTAAAAAAGCAGTCGTTAATGCTGATATATTTATCGGTTGTGCTGCCGTTGCGGATTACACTCCACAGAAGGTCGCCTGTCAGAAGATCAAGAAAAATGATGAGACTATGGAACTCAGTTTAAAGCGTAACCCGGATATTTTAGCCTGGGTTGCTGGTCAATCAAGTCCTCCTTTTTGCGTTGGTTTTGCCGCGGAAAGCCAGTCATTAAAAGAATTTGCAACTAAAAAATTAAATAAAAAGAAGCTGGATCTAATATGTGCAAATGATATTAGTTGTGCTGAACTGGGATTTAATAGTGATAATAACCAATTGCTATTATTGGATAGGCATGGCAATGAAACGTTATTGGATATTGCGTCTAAAGAGCTTTTGGCTCAACAGATTGTGGCGCGAATATCGATTCTATATTCGGGTTGATGATAATAATAAAGATCCTGATATAGAGGTTCAAACTGATTAAGCTCGGGATGGAGGCTTTGTAGGTGAAAATCAATAAAGATAAATATAAGCAACAAGAAAAAGAAAAGAAAAAAAAGCAACAACGTACTAAAAATCTCTTATCACATTCTTTACCCTATTTGATTTTGTGCGTATTGACGATTATTTTTGTCGCCATTGTACAGTATTATCTGGTTGTTATTGCGCCTGCAGAAGCTCGTAATCAGACCTTTGTTAATGTGACTATGACTTCGTACGTTGAGCGGGTATTAAGCCGTCTTGATGGTATCAGTCTTGCCGCGCGTTCTGTGCTTAGCGATCCTGCAGCAAAACAGGTGTTACGAAATGCAAACCAGGCTCAGCTGGACGAATTTGAAGAAAATCTGGAACAAAGGTTTGATAATCTTGTTGGTGTGCGGATTCTTGACAATGAAATCCATGATGTTGATCCTGAATCTCAACCAGCGGTAACTAATGTTACATTACAACTAATCCGTCAGCTTAAAAATAACGATAAAGTCATGCACGAGGCGATAGACGCTGGCAAACCAAGTCAGTATGTCGCGGTCCTGTTTTCGGTAATCGGTACGAACAAAGTTGTACTGATTGGTGTGGATTACGCCATTTTTGGTGATGTTTTACCTGCAGAACGACTGGTTCCGGGATATTACGAGTTTTTACAGAGCTTTGCTAATCAGAACCGAACAATTGTCTCAATCGGAAATCCACAGCTTAAACAAGGTAAGCCGCTTGGTATTGCAAGTGTAAAGGACACCCAATGGAGAATCGCTTTTTGGCCCGCCGATCCGGCTAAATTCAGCTCTCAGCTTGAACTAATTCTGTTCTTCGGCGGTTTGATTTTAGTGATGGCATTAGTCGGAGTCGGTGGATATATCGGCTTGCGAAAGCTGCAAAAAATGCTGCGTAATGATACAAGCCATTTTGTTAAGTGGTTACTCGACAGTATCAAAGAACACAAGCCGTTAAATACATCGGAGTTTGAATTACAGGTTTTTCACGATATGTGTAGTACCCTTATTCGTGAAGGTTTTGGGGCTGGTCTGCTTAGCAATGAACCAGTTAGTAAAACTAAATCGATTGGCAACACCAAAACTAATCGTGCCAAAGCGTATAATAATAGCCAGGCGCTCGAGCATTATCCTTCATCTGGGTTAGAGGTAAGGAGTATTCAACAAACTAGTGATGGTACGATTATTCCAAACTCAATTTTCAGGGAATATGATATACGGGGGATAGTTGGAGATACACTCAGTGCCGCAGTTATAAAAGAGCTGGGGAGAGCCATTGGAAGTGAAGCATTTGAGCGGGGTGAGCAACGAATTATTGTTGCCCGTGATGCAAGAAACTCTGGTCCGGAGTATCTTCAAGCACTAAAGCAGGGATTGATTGAAAGTGGTCGTGATGTGATTGATATAGGAGAGGTGCCTACACCGATTCTCTATTTTGCAACTCATCGACTGAACGCAAAAAGTGGGGTGATGTTGACTGGTAGCCATAACCCTAAAGAGTATAACGGTCTTAAGATAGTTATTGCCGGAAAAACTTTATCTGGAGCGGAAATACAGGATCTAAGAAAGCGTATCGAAACCAACAATATGGTGAAGGGTTCAGGTAGTTCCAAATCAGCGACTGTTACCCAGGAGTATATTGGAGAAGTTACTGGTGATGTAGCGTTGGCACAACCGCTTAAGGTTGCTGTGGACTGTGGCAATGGGATTGCTGGAAAAATCGCTCCACAGTTACTACAAGCGTTAGGTTGTGAAGTTATAGGTTTGTATTGCAAAGTTGATGGTAATTTTCCAAATCATCATCCTGATCCGAGTAAACCGGAAAATTTAGCTGAACTGATTGAGTTGGTGAAATCGGAGGAAGCAGACATCGGGTTGGCTTTTGACGGTGACGGAGATCGTCTTGGTGTGATTGATTCGAGTGGAAATATTATTTGGCCGGACAGGCAAATGATGCTTTATTCAATCGATTTACTTTCGCGAAATCCAGGGGCAGATATTATCTACGATGTAAAATGCTCACGCCATCTGGCAAAAGTTATTTCTGCGCATGGTGGCCATCCTATTATGTGGAATACCGGTCATTCGCTAATCAAAGCAAAGATGAGAGAAACAGGGGCACTATTGGGCGGTGAGTGCAGTGGTCATATATTCTTTAAGGAACGCTGGTATGGTTTTGACGATGCTTTGTATACTGCAGCAAGGTTATTGGAAATCATTTCTGCCGATACGCGTAAATCATCTGAGATCTTTGGTGCGCTTCCATCGAGTGAAGTGACTCCCGAAATCAATGTCAAAATTAGTGATGAGTTAAAGTTTGATTTTATTCAGCGATTGTCACAACAAGGTGCTTTTGGTGAAGGTAAAGTCATTCTTATTGACGGTATTCGAGTGGAGTTTCAGTATGGCTGGGGACTTGTACGTGCCTCGAATACAACACCAAATCTGGTGCTGAGGTTTGAAGGGGATGATATGCTTGCTATCGACCGAATTAAAAAGTTATTTAAACAACAAATGCTAATGGTTGATAGTAGTCTGGGGTTAGATTTTTAAGGGGAACAATGTGGTTGAAAGAAAAACAAATCGAAAACAGGATATTCTACAAAGTCTTGCTCAGATGCTAGAGAGTGATCTTGCTGGACGGATTACAACAGCCAGATTAGCTAAAGAAGTTGGTGTTTCAGAAGCCGCGCTTTATCGACATTTTCCTAGTAAAGCCAGGATGTATGAGTCGCTTCTGGACTTTTGTGAAGAAAGCCTGTTTAGTCGAATTAATGCGATTAGTTCAGACTCTAAGCAGGCACTGGAGAAGTGTTATATGATTGCTTCATTGGTACTTAATTTTAGCCAAAGAAATGCAGGAATAAGTCGGTTACTTACTGGAGAAGTTTTACTTGGAGAGAATGAACGTCTTAAGCAAAGAATTTCTCAGATATTTGATAAGTTAGAGTTACAATTGAAGCAGATTATTCGTAATAATGCGATTGAAAACAACTTATCAACGATTGAGTCTGGTGCGTGTGCAAAATTGATTACTTCTGTGGTTGAAGGTCGAATTCAACAGTTTGTCCGTTCAAACTTTGCGATTGATCCAACAGAGCATTGGCAAACCCAGTGGGAATTGCTGACTGGTGGGATTAAGTAAATAGAATTCGGAATAAGAACAAGCACCCAGCACAGCTATTTCCGCGGCTCTTGCTTCTCATAATCAGTTATTACTGTGAAAACTTGTCTTGATAGCCACAAAAATAGCTGTACGGGGTTATTTTAAGTTATTATTTAACCCCTGCAATTTAAATCAATTTTTATACTACTATGTAAAACAGGCTTTACTTATTCCGAGTTCAGGTTAAGTAAATTAAGAGATAAATCAGTACCTATGTATGTAGTCTCAGCCCAAGTTTAATCTAACCTTTTTTTGAGTAACTCCAGGTAGTTTTTTCGGGTTTTTTTAACTAATTCGCTACGACAAAGCTCAGCGCCATCTACCGAGTCATTGCATGAGACTTCCAGTACAATCTGCTGGCTATCATTAGCTCCAGGAATTTTTGAGAAAGACAATGCGAGATCAGAGTCTTCATCTGGTTTACTGGTTAGTATAAGGGTGTCTGTTATAATCTCTATTTGACCAGATGCATTGTCTTTTGCGTATATTTGAGCCAGTTGCCATGCTCTCTGGCATACTTTTCTATTGGGACAATCATAGGTAATTGGTCTAGAACCATCATTAGAAACTCTATTTTTGTCGCGCTTTCCGCGTATTGAATCGAGCGCTTTGTATCTGACAATATCCTTTTCAAAACGGCTGGCAATCCTGATTTTTTCCTGCTCCAGAGTATTAGAGTTATTTTCATTCGCTTTAATCTGGCTGCGCGTGGCTTGTATATCCTTTTGTAGAAGTTTGGGAATTACTTGTCCCAGTCGTTCATGGATAGCTGCCTGTTTCTGCTGATCTTCCAATTGCAAAGTGAGTAGTGCTGATTTACTTTTTTGAATTTTTATTCTCTGTTCCAGACCCAGTAACTGGCCATCCCTGTTTCGGATAATATCGCCAATTGAACTAAACTGACGGAGTAGCTCTGCATCATTACGTATTTTCTTTCTCAATTCAATTTCATTTTTTTTGGCCTCAATTTTCTTGAGTCTTTCTTTTTCTTCCTCCGCTAAAGTTTTAGCTGGTAAAACTTTTTTAACAACCTTTCCATTATCATTAAGCACATCATAACCGATTAAGGTCATTTCCTTAGTGACTTTATCATTAACAATATAGTTTCCCTGAGTATCTCTATATCGATAATATTCTTTGGCAAAGACACTGCCCGAAATAAGAGCTAATACAAATAAAAAAATTAGTTTTCTGAATAGTTGCATGATTGTAAAGGACCAATATTTACTCAAGAAAATAGCCAAAAGCACTCACTGAAGATATTTTAGCACCTGCTTATTAAGTCGGATTATTCAATACCATAAGCCGCGCGATAAGCTGTCATGGATTCACTATACTGAGATAAGTCCGGTTGGCTTTCCAAGTATTTTTGTAAATCCGCTAGAGTGATAATAGCATAAACCGGTATATTATATTCATTTTCGACTTCTTGAATAGCTGATAAATTTGATTGGCCTTTTTCTTGTCGATCGAGCGCTATCAGCACGCCTGCTGGTGTTGCTCCTGCATTTTGGATTATTTCGATTGACTCTCTAATAGCCGTTCCAGCAGTAATGACGTCATCTACAATCATTACCTTACCTTTTAAAGGTGCGCCAACAAGGTTTCCGCCTTCACCGTGGGATTTAGCTTCTTTACGGTTAAAACAAAACGAGACATTGCGTTGATGATTGTTATAGAGGGCTGCTGTTGTTGAAGTTCCTAACGGAATACCTTTGTAAGCTGGGCCAAACAGCATATCAAATTGGGCATTTGCAGTGATCAAAGTCTCTGCATAGCAGTCCCCCAATAATGCTAGATCTTCCCCCTGATTAAAATACCCTGCATTAAAAAAATAAGGGCTGAGTCTGCCTGATTTTAAGGTGAACTCACCAAACTTCAGTGCTTGTCGACGAATCGCAAGATCAATAAAAGCCTTTTTATTAGCTGACATAAAAATTATACACTCTGAATTGAAGGAACTATTAATGCTAATTTTAACTGAGTTATCCGTTGGCGACAAATGGCTCAGTTAAATAGGTTGCCCCAAAACTTGCCAATAATCTCTCTGAGGGCGTGACTACTGTCAGCTAACGCTTGCGCACTTGGGACGAAGAGTAGAAAGTTACTGGTCTGAACCGATTGACCGCTATAGGCCATGGGAGCAGGGATAATTGTTAATCCCTGTCTCTCGAAAGCTTGCAGTGCGCGGGACATATGCCAGGCGTGTGTTACCAGAAGAACTTCTGATATTTTATGGTTTTTTAATAGTTGGCTAACAAAATAAGCACTTTCAGTTATATTTCGGCTTTGTGACTCAATCCAGCTGGGAGCGATATCAAAACTTGAAATCATTGTCTGATTCATTAATACCGCTTCTGATGTTGCTTCATCATTTTTTGTTCCGCCGGAAAGTAATATAGGAAGGTTGGTTCTTTTATGCAACCAGCTCGCATATCTGAGGCGTTGTAAAGTGGCCTCATTGACTGTATCTATATTGCCATACTCAGGAGCGAGTGAAAGGCGTCCTCCAGAAATAACAACAATGGCTCTTGTATTTGCCTGGGCGTTATTTAAGTCTCTGATTTGAGAGCTAGTTAGAGCTTCTTCTGATTCTAATTGTTGTAGTAGACTAACTGCGACGATTGGAGTACTTAATATTAGTAAGCTGGAACCTGCCAGATATAACAGACTGAGTGCTGTGATGCGAAATTTTTTTAGCCCAAAAATCCCGACCACAGCTAATAACAGGTTTAAACCCGGCGGTAACAATATTGAGCTAAAAATATCACTTATTATCATTGGTTAAATCATAGGGTTATAATGTCAACTATTTGATGCGCTTGACTTTTCCTTTAGCATTGAGACCCTCAATTTCCATATAATATGAGTCTAGAAAGCCACGTGTAATTTTCACTTCCGGGTTCTGGAGGTCAACATAACCTGCAGAACGTCCAATAACTTTCCACTTCTGTCCGTTAGAAAGCTCGATAATTGCGTCTTTTTTCCAACCATTAAAGGTTCCTACTACTGTCGCTTGAATACTTTCTAACTGAGTTAATTCGGCAGCTGTTTTGCCAAAGTAGTCTTCACGTGAAGGTGTTGTCGAATCTGTCTCGCTAGTTTGTTCTTTATAGTAACTAGCAACATTACTCAGGCTTGCCAATTCTCCGTCGCTAGAAGGTTCTTTGCCAAAATCTTTATTGGAAGATGTCTGGTTAGTCGAGCTGGCTGGCGGGGATTTTCTGGCTGTCACAGGTCCTTTTCTTTTGTAATAATCTGCAACGCTATCAAAACAGTCAAGTCTATCTTCTTTAGCTTTGATATTACTACAGCGAATGATGTCATTGGTAATTTCTGCACTAGCAGTAAAGGGCAATAGCAAGCTGATTAGTAATAGTTTTTTCATGGTGTTCCTCATTTATTAATTTTGTTCCGTTGTTGCTCTTTTTGGACCCATTGCAGCGAAAATAATTCCTAATTCAAACAAAATCCACATTGGTACTGCGAGTAATATTTGTGAAATAACATCGGGTGGTGTTAATAGCATGCCAACCACAAAGACACCGACTATCACATAGGGGCGTTTTTCCCGGAGGCTTTTGGCCGTTGTTAATCCTGACCAAATCATTAACACTGTTGCTACAGGAATTTCGAATGCCAGGCCAAAAGCAAAAAACATCTTTAACACAATACTTAAGTAGTTGCTGATATCTGGCAATACTTTTATTCCTTCCGGTCCTGCCGCAGTTAAAAAAGCCCATGCTAAAGGAAAAACCACAAAGTAAGCAAATGCCAATCCTGCGTAAAATAGAACAATACTGGAAAATAGCAAGGGGAATGCAAATTTTTTCTCATGTTGGTATAGGCCAGGTGATATAAAAGCCCAAGCCTGATGCAGTAAAAAGGGCATTGCAACAAACACAGATAAAATGGCAGTCATTTTAAAAGGTGTTAAAAAAGGGGCAACAATATCGGTTGCTATCATTGCAGAGGTTTCAGGCAAATGTTCTCTAAGCGGCGCAGATAAAAGTAAATAGATATCATTGGCCCAATAGATCAAGCTTAGAAAGATGATAATAATTGCTATGACCGATTTAAGAAGCCGGTCCCTGAGTTCAAGCAAGTGGGATAGCAATGGCATATCTGTTTGCGAATTAGTTTCTGAGTTTTCTTCAGCCATTGCTTTCCTGGGTATTCTTTTTGTCAGGGTTGTCTGTTTGTTGTGATAACGGTTGTGCAAGCTCTGCTGAAAGTTGATTAACATCCTGCTGAGCTTGCGAGGCAGCGCTTTTAAGAGACTCAAGTTCTATTTGTTGTTCCAGCTTTGCTTTCTGTTCTTCGAGTTCCTGCTTAATTTCTTGCACTTTTAACTCGCGATCAATTTCCTGTTTAACAGAGTTAAATCCCTGTTTTGCTTTTCCAACCCAAAGCCCAACTGTTCTTGCCGCCTTAGGTAAGCGTTCTGGCCCAAGTACAATTAGTGCAATAACGCCAGTGATAAAGAGCTCAAAAAAACTGATGTCGAACATAATTTAAGTACTCGTTTATTCTGCTTTCTCTTTTTCTTTGACCACTTCACCTTCGATAATATTTTCATCGGATTTCTTCTCAAGTGATTCTTTATTTTTATTTTCTTCTTCCCCGACAGCATTTTTAAATCCTTTGAGGGCGCCTCCTAAATCCCCACCGATATTTTTTAACTTTTTTGTTCCAAATAACAGTATTACGATAACTAAAATCAGAATGAGACTGGGTATACTTAGCATGATTTGTTCTCTCTATATAAATAATTTACATCAAACAATAATAAAGTTCTTTTATTGGTTTCATTTTGCCAGATCAGACAAACGGTAAACTCTGGCCTGCTAGTAGGTGAAAATGGATATGAAAAACTTCCTGTCCGCCACCTTTACCGGTATTAATAATTGTTCTAAATCCATTATGCAGACCAAGCTTCTTTGCTAATTCTGGCAACAATAGCATAATTTTGCCCATAATTGGCTGATCTTCCGGTAACAATTCATTTAAGCTGGCTATGTGTTTTCTCGGAATTACTAATAGATGAACCTCTGCTTTTGGAGATATATCCTTAATGACAATTACGTCTTCATCCTGATATACCATTTCAGAAGGAATTTCATTGCGCTCAATTTTACAAAAAAGGCAATCTTGCATTTTTTTACTCCATTTGGTTTTTGTTCATCATTGTTGTTAACTTGCAAAAGATACCACAAAACTTACTAATGACTAGCCAAGTAAGCTATTCTTCAACCAGTCCT
>CBDUHU010000087.1:0-9930 GCA_965366725.1 uncultured Kangiellaceae bacterium | reverse complement strand
AATGTCCCCCCCGTATAGGACGCATCCAGATAATCACAAATAACTTCACTATCGAGAATAACTTCACCTGCATCAACCAGACATGGCACTTTACCAAGCGGGTTTATTTCAAGAAAATTTTCATCATTATCAAAAGGATGAGCTTCTATCACCTCTACTTGCTCTTCAATACCTATCTCTGATATAACCATTCTGACACATTGGGCATAAGGGGATGATTTAGTGAGGTACAGTTCCATTAGTGATCCTGTTTAAAAAGCCGATTCTCAGCATTTTATCCCAGATCCCCCATTTTCCAAAGTCCAACGAATGGTTTACACCAAAATAGCCATTCATTTGTGTAATACAATTGCAGTATTGAACAATCAATGAGAAATGATATTAATGAACTATATCGAGCCAGTTTTTAGACCACCAAGCGAGTGGAAGTCCTATATTCTACAAGTAACCAATGGTTGCTCCTGGAATCAATGTACCTTTTGCGAAATGTATACTTCAGAGCAAAAGCGATTTAGTTTTAAGGCACCTGACAATATACGCAACGAATTAAAGTATCTGGCGACTCAACAACAGGTGCCTCATCGTATTTTCTTGGCCGATGGCGATGCCATGACCTTATCTACTCGAAGGCTGAGCGATATTCTCACTGATATAAAGACCTACTTGCCTCATGTAACTCGAGTTAGCAGCTATTGTCTACCCAGAAATCTTATAAACAAGAGTGTTGAGGAACTTAAAACGTTGCAAGAACTAGGGTTAAAAATGGTCTATGTTGGTTGTGAATCTGGCGACAATGAAGTTTTAAAACTTGTAAACAAGGGCGAATCTTTTGATTCTTCATTGGAGGCGCTAAAGAAATTAAAAGAAGCAGGAATTAAGTCGTCTGTAATGATCTTAAATGGTTTGGGTGGTATCAGGTTATCGCATCAACACGCTATTCACTCTGCCCGGCTGATGAACGCAGCCCAACCTGAATACCTTTCGACACTGGTGGTCAGCTTCCCCAAAGGAGAAAAACGTTTTACTGATAGTTACTCAGATTTTCAAGCATTGTCTCAACAACAACTCTTTCAAGAAATGCAGTGGCTATTATCTGAACTGGAACTCAATAAAACCATATTCCGCAGCGATCATGCGTCAAATTATTTGGTTCTTAAAGGAGTACTGGGACAGGATAAAGAAAAGTTACTCAGCCAGATTAATGCAACCCTAAATAAACCTGGAAGTATTCCTCTCAGGCAAGAATGGCAACGGGGACTTTAACCTGCTTACTGTACAGGATTTCTAGAGCACATTATCTAAATATCCAAAGTTACCAGGTTTTCAATCGACAAAAAACCTAAATTTTTCAGCTTAGATAGCGTTCGCTTAATCGACTTTTAACAAGACGTTTATTAATTGCTATTAAGTACCGATAAAATCAGGAAATATTATCGGTACTATACTTATTCACAGAAATTGGTAACTATTTAAAACGTGAAATGCTGGTCTTTGTCGCATTGACTGTTTTCCAGCCATAGGCTTTACCGGCAACTCCATCAGCGTGTCCGCTAACACTCCAGTTTGGATTGGCAAAATAGTCATATTGGGTAGCGCTGCCAAAAACATGTGGGTACGCCATAATACTAGCAAAAACATCTTGAACACCATGACCCATTCCGTCAACATAGACACCGCCACTGGTATCTCCCTGTTTGCGCGAATGTCCAAGCCCCATATTATGTCCTAACTCATGCACAAATGTGGTAGCGCCACAATCAACTGCACTTATACTATACATAGTGTTACCGCTGGAATTATACAAGTTACCGTTTGAACCTTGTCCTACCCATGCGATCCCACAAGATATCAAACCTGGTTGTCCTGCCGACTCACCAGTTCCTAAAACAGCAACCATGTCCGCCTTCCAATCATTGCGCATGCCCTGAACCCAGGAGCTATTAGTTACTGCATTTAGCCAGCTTTCAGAGGGAGTAATAGCATAATTACCAAGGTTTTTTGTACCGACGAGTCTCAACGTAATATTGATACCATTCTGGCTGTATACTTGATTACTAAATGAGATTAGTTGATTAATTTTTGTATTAATATTACTCGTCTTAGCGGCAGCAGTATTATCATACATTATACCGATATCAATCGTTTCAGCTTGAACAACTGAAGTCAATCCGAGCATACTTGTCAGGCCTATTATTTTAGCTATATTTTTCATTGTTTGATCCTTTAAGTTGAAATATTTTTATTCATTATTTTCCTAGTTTTTAGGAGGAGCAACGATCACACTACCTGAACCTTCTAGCGAAGCTTCACTATGAACGGCTTCAAATTCAACATGCTTTTTATATAGGTCGCGCTTGGCAGCTAACCAGCCATATTTCCCTTTAGATTCGAAAACGTAGTTTCCTGATGCAGTAGTAAATTGTCCGTATACTGCATCCTGTCCAACGGTTAATACATTGGTATGAAAAACACCATCGGAGCCAATCAATCTACCAAACACACTTTTATCGCCATTGCTGAATTCTTCTATTTTTGTAACCTCGGCTGAAAACATTTCAGACGTCTGCGGTATCTCCAGGTTGTATGTATCTCCCGCTTCAAGTTTACGTAAACTATCTAAATCAAATTCCACATAAGCTTCTTGAGATAGATCTTCGGGTAATACACCGGCCTCTTGCAAAATACTCTTCGCTTCATTTGAAATTCTGGATATTCCAGAAAAAGCAACTTCCTCGCTCACATTCAATTCGTCAATTGATTCATCTTGTTGTAATAAGACATCATTGGTGTTTTCTGTAATAACGGGTTCTATTAGTTCAACCTGCCCCTCATCAACTGATAACTCTACCTTGTCGTATTTCTCGCTAATTTTTATCGGTTCTTCATTATTTTTTTTGTCTGAATAAGTTAACGAAAAAAATACGAAACCAATAACAATGATGAGTGACATCATCCCAATTTGTTTAGTATTTAGATTTAAATTCATACCTATCATTACCTATAAAAAAATCCATTATTATTAGAGACGATTATGAAATTCACTACGTGATAAAACTGATCTTCAGCAGATATTTTATAATCGTTACTACTTAGATTTTTTCTGCCATTAGATTTCTTGTGAACTGAAGTTAAGTGATTCAAATGAAAAATAGAAATGAATTGTTTTCATGTTTACTAATGAGAATTAGTTATATGCTATTTTCTAATGTTAAAATAAATATTTATTTTTTGCTGTAATTAACTTGTAAAGCCTATGAACATTGACTCTCCCATAATTCTGATATAGACGACAAAATCGTAAATTTGCTGACTCATAAATTCAAGAACCTCACTCATACTAAAACTAGCGAAGTCAAAATTGTAAATAAGTCACATATCCTGTCGAATAATTTGCGAGTATGCTGAGCGTCAACATTCCTATTTTTAAGAATTATAAATAGCAGCAAGAGATATCGCGAGCAATTGCCATGACTACAAAAATAAACTTCAACCAGCTGACATCATTGCGTTATCTATTAGAAGAAAAACATGTCAGTCGTGCTGCAGTTCGAGCATGTGTATCTCAATCAGCAATGAGTAAAACATTACAGTCACTTAGAAATAACACTGGTGACCCATTACTTATTCGAGACGGTAATGACATGAAGATCAGTCCTTATGCCAATACTGTGTTAAAAAAACTGGTGCCAGCGATAGAACAATTAGAAAAAGTTTTACAACCTACAAGTTACGATGAAATAAATAGCACCTCACAATTTACAATTGCCTCTTCTGATTTTTTTTGCAGCCATATATTACCGAAGGTATTTAGTGAACTTAATGAGAAATCCCCTAACATTTCATATCGTGTTTTAAACTGGGGACCAAATAAACAAAAGAAGTTAGAATCTGGACAAATAGATATCGTAGCAGCTGCATTTTTAAAACCACCAAATTTAACTAACGGTATCAGAGGAGTACGTTTTGGTCAGGATCATTTAGTATGCCTGATGTCAAAATCACATCAGCTATCACAAAAAAAGATGACCATGGAAGATTATCTAAAAAGTTCCCACATTTGTATTTCCGGCGATGGGGAGAAGGTTAGTATTGTTGAAGAGTACTTACTGAAGCTAAATCACAAATATAGAGTAAAAATGTCAGTTCCTTATTACTCTGCTGCAATAAAAATAGTAGAGAATAGTAACTGCCTGCTCACATTGCCGTTAAATATTGCGAGACAAATGTCACGTTCATTTGATGTCTGTTTTCAAAAATTGCCTTATCCTCCACCTAAACTCTACTACTACCTGTTATGGTCAAAACTGATTGAATCTGATGACTCCCATTTTTGGTTGCGTAGTAATTTATTAGGCATTATGGCCAGAGATTTTAATGGTTTTAGTAACCAGGTAAAATATCAATAACTTATCAGGAAAATTAATCGTTATAATAATCGGCAACTTGATTACTGCTAAATAGTAATCAAGCTGCCGATTTTAATGAATTGAAAATTAGAAGGTATAACGCAAACCAAGCATAAAGTTACGACCAGCTCTTGGTGCTAAGTCCTTTAGAAAGGATGCATGATCTCGCGCTTCTTCATCAAGTAAGTTTTTCGCTTTAAGGAAAATAAATAGATCGTCTTGCTCAAACGGTATTAAATAACTTAATTCAAAATCAACTATATCAAAGCCTTCAGTCCTTAACTCATTAGCACTCAGATTATCCTGCTTAAGAAAGTGAACCCAACTCAGCTGACTACTAAAATCTCCGTAGTGATGTTGCAAGTTTACCCCTAATTTAACCGGTGGAATTCTTGGAACATATTCTCCATTATTCAGTTTTGCTCTGGTGTAATCACCAAAAAATCCCAGGTTAAACTCATGCTGTCCAACATCAGCCAGTAAGAAGTCTACTTCCAGTTCAATACCTCGGAATTTTGCATCCTGTTGTTTATAACAAATCAATTGTAATTCTTCGTCAAGCTCTTCCACATCGATCTCGGTTGAAATACAAGCGTCATTTAATGAAACATTAGCTCCGTATATAAAGTCATCGAAATGGTTAACGTATAGATTGATCTCACCATGAAACCTCTCCGTCTCAAAGCGGTATGAAAAATCTAAATTATTTGAGACTTCTTCCTCAAGAGATTGATTACCAATTTCATAGGATGCGGTAGCAATATGTGCGCCATTAGAAAACAACTCTTCCACACTTGCGAAACGTGTGGCACGCGAGAAATTAAGTGCTAACTTGTTATGTGAACTTATTGAATAAACAATTCCAGATGAGAAACTCAGTCCTGAGTTTTTATTATCATTTTGACCTTGCACTGAAATATCCTGACTTTCATAACGAACACCAAGCTCCCATTTCAAGCTAGCAAATTCCTTTTCTTCCAACCAAAATAAGGCATAACTTGATGTTTCCGATGGAGGAACAAAGGCTTCTTCACCAATTGCTGAAAAGTCTCTGTTAGAGTATTGTGCTCCAAATAGTCCACTCCAACCAATCCAACTGTCATGTTTTGCATAAGTTTTGAATTCCCACGCACGGTTATCAAACATGGTGCCAATTTCACTACCTTCTAGCTCAACATGCTCATAATCAGTTAACGCATAGCCAACAAACCATTGCTCAATACCATCAACTGATTGATCAATTTGCGCTTGAAGATCGTATCGAGTTTGTTGCATATCAATCCTGACACCATCTTCAGCTTCACCTTCATTAAGAGCATACTTGTGCTCTTCTTCATGCTCGGAATGACCTGGTACACCATATAGCTTATCAACTCTACTAATAGAAGCACCTAAATATCCCCAGTCTGCAACAAAAGTAGCACCGATACTTCCACCGGTTGAATCTATTGCACTATTTTCAAGAATACCTGCTACCTCATCTTCATGTTCGTCATCATGGTCATCTTCGTGTTCGTCATCATGGTCACCTTCATGCTCGGCTAACTCTTGCTGGTGCAGTGCTTCAGACTCAGCTAATCCTGGTATTTTCAGATCACTGCTTTGATTTGAATAACCATCAAAATGCCAATTGATAGATTCGGTTCCAACATCAAGCGCAAATATCAATGACTCTTCGCTAGTTGCATCATCACCCAGTCTCAGTTCAATACCTCCAGAAACTCCCTGTTGAATATCAGAATTTATCTTTTTATCGCTGATATTCACAACACCGCCAATTGCACCACTGCCATAGAGTAGTGTTGCAGGTCCCTTAACAACCTCGATTTGATCAGCCAGAAGAGGCTCCATACCAACATCATGATCGGCACTGGTGCTTGAAGCGTCCTGAACAACCATCTGATTATTAGTCACTTGAACTCTTGCTCCCCCAAGCCCTCTTATCACCGGCCTTGATACTGCGGGTCCAAAAGATGAAACGCTTAATCCCGGTTCAAATTTAAGTATCTCCCCCAAAGTGCCTGCTCTTTTTAAGGTCAGCTCTTCTCCTGCAAGAACAATGACCGGTGTTGCCATATCCAGTGCGGTATGTTCAAGTGGATTAGCTCTAACCACAATTTTGTGAGCTGGCTCATCCTCCATAGTGATCAACAGCGGTACGTCACTTTCATCAGTGACAGTAATATCCTGATGGAAATGGGCGTCGCGACCACCTTCAACATCGACAGTGTAATCGCCGGGAGATATATCAAGACGGAAGCGACCAGACGAGTCGGTAATCACCTGAATATCAGTACCACGTACTTTTACTACGACTTCACTCAATGGATTACCCGTGCTCCCTTCAACATAACCCTCAACAATTTTTGCTTGTACAGCACTACTTCCCATTGCGGCGGCAACCACGACAGGTAACATTAACTTTTTCATTTGAAACTCCACAACAGTAAACCGGCATATATTCCCGGTTCACAAAAACGACAAAAAATTTTATTTTAAATTATTACTTTCAGATATGTCGGTTATGTGGTGGAGCTCTTGAAGGCGGGGTTTTGATCGAATAGGCCGAAGTGACACTGACCAGGCGCTCATTGATAACAAATTGTATCGAGGCAATGCTAACAACAAAGAGACCATCATTACCTTTGCAGGCATCATCCAGATGGGCTACTTGAGCTAAACAAAGATGATTAGAAATTAAATGTTCTGAACTTAGCTCATGATGAAGCGCAGCCGACTGAACCAAAAGCCAGCCAGCTAACAACACTAATATCTTGAACGAGTCAGTTTTTCGAAACATATTGAACAGTTAAAATCAGTTTTATTCAATCACAAATATAGATAAGCCGAATATTCTAACCTAAAATAGACAATTAAACGATGACCAATTTGTAACAAGTATCCACTCAAACCAATTAAAAGGTTATAACAAAAAAGCCAGCAATAACTAAATCACTGGCTTTTTGCCTAATTTGTCTCAGGTCGTCAACCTGAGAAATATATTATAATCTACGGGCCTTAAAGTACCCCGCGTTTTTCCTGATCTCTTTCAATTGAATCGAATAATGCCTGAAAGTTACCTTCACCAAAACCCCGGTCGCCTTCTCGTTGAATTAACTCAATAAATATCGGGCCAAATAAATTCTTGGTAAAAATTTGTAATAAATAGGTATTATCTGCCTGGCTATCAACAAGAATTTGATGGTTTTTGATTCTTTCTTTATCTTCCTTAACAAATGGAACCCGTTCAAAAATGCTTTCATAGTAATCGTCGCCAATATCTAAGGTGTCAATTTTTTCTGGATCGAGTTTATCGCAAGAATCGACGAGATCACGGGTTAAAAATGCTAAATGTTGGACACCCGGGCCATTGTACATATCCAGGTATTCATCAATCTGGTTGTTATTATCATCTTTACCTTCATTGATTGGTATACAGAATTTACCACAGGGGCTTTGCAATGCATAAGAAAGCAATGCGGTTTTCTCACCTTTGATATCGAAATAACGTACTTCAGTAAATCCAAATACATCTTTATAAAAATCTGCCCATTGGTGCATCGTTCCTTTATAAACATTGTTAGTCAGGTGATCAATGGCTAGAAAGCCTTTTTCCTCAACACACTCAGGTTCTGCCAGATCTTCAAAGTCAGTATTCCAGATAGTATTTTCGCCTTCATAACGATCAACGAAATAAATTAGGCTATTACCAATTCCATAAATTGCCGGATATGGCAAATCCTTATCACAATCTTCAGCTGGCTTAGCGCCTCTTTCAACTGCCGTATTGTATGCAAATGTAGCATCTTTAACTCGCCAGCCCATTGATGAAATCGCAGGACCATGTGCCTTGACGAAATCAGCAGTAAAACCAGCTTTTTCACCATTTAATAAAAAATGAATACCATTTTGACGATAATAAGTAATGTCTTTACCTTTAAATGACTTTAATTTTGAAAAGCCAAACTCAAGGAAAACATTGTGCATAAAACTGCTGTCAGGAGAGGCAAATTCAATGCCCGTCAGACCTAGTGGGTTATTTGTATCGCTCATTATTGTTTCTCCAAAATCCTATTTTTCTAACCAGCTTTGGTTATAATCATCTTCCATGCACTGATGGAAATGTTCAGTTACCTGTAAAGGAGCAAAAGTGTCGACCATTACAGCATATTCGTAGGTATCTTTTTTACCAATAGATTCTTCAGTCTTGCCCGGTTGAGGGCCATGTGGCACTCCTTTGCGATGAAAGGTCATCGAACCTTCTTCAATTCCTGTTCGGCTCATAAAATCACCGTGTACGTAATACAGGACTTCATCACTATCAACATTAGAATGGTAATAAGGTGCAGGTATTGATTCAGGATGGAAATCATACATACGAGGCACGAAATTACAGATCACAAAATTGTTAGCTGTGAATAATAAGTGGATTGACGGTGGTAAATGTATTTTGCCAACTATTGGCGCATAGTCGTCAATATTAAATGCCCAGGGATATACAGCACCATCCCAACCAACCAGATCATAGGGATGCCATTCAAGAATTGTACGCTGGTATGTATCGCCATATTTTATTACTAATGGAAACTCTCCTTTCTCAACAGTTGCCTCCTGTAACTCTGGTAGCCTGATATCTCTTTCACAATAAGGTGCAGTTTCAAGAAGCTGCCCTGACTCGCTGCGATAATTCTTAGGTATGCTAACCATTGAATATGATTCAGTGATAAATAACCGGACGTTGTCAAAGTCGTTAAACTTCAATTGATAAGTTGTTCCACGCGGAATAACCAGGTAGTCCCATTTTTTAATTTCCAGAGTGCCGTATTCAGAATATAAAGTCCCGGTACCTTCGTGAACAAAAATGACCTCATCTGCATAGGAATTTCGATAAAACTCATTCGTATCTTCAGTAACCTTAGCCGTATAAATGGCACAATCACTATTAAAAAGCATTTTCCTACGGGAACTAAAAAAGTTACCAGTCGCATCAGCTCGCTTAGTATGTACTTTGTAATTCTGTAAAATAGTATCTTGCCACTCTTCACCATGGTTTAACTTATATGGTTCGTCGCGAACAACTTTACTTGGCATATTATGATGGTATTTATTTGAATAAATGTTAGCAAAACCATGAGTTGAGAAAAGCTCTTCACGGTAGAGTTCGCCATTTTCTTTCTTAAATGTTATATGTCTTTTACTTGGGATTTCTCCCCGCTTTATATAAAAAGGCATAGTAATGACCCTGATTAGTGTTTAAAAGATGTAAACTAGTAAGAATATCGACAAAAATGAACAAAAAAAAGGATAATCTTTTTAATAAAACCATCGAAATATTTGATGTTCTGACTTTCATTCAGGCGATGTTCCCTCAAATAATGCTGTTCGATATCATTAATAAAAATAACCAGGGAGAAAAATATGGCAAAGGTAGTTGGCTTAGGTGGTATTTTTTTTAAATCGAAGAACCCCGAGGCATTGGCAAAGTGGTATCAGAAATGGCTCGGAATGGACATGGCCTTTCCTT
>CBDUHU010000086.1:0-10014 GCA_965366725.1 uncultured Kangiellaceae bacterium | reverse complement strand
CCAGTTGCAGAAGGGATGGTTATTCAGACAAAAACTCCTAAAGCCGTACAAGCTCAAAAAGCGGTGATGGAATTTTTATTGATTAATCACCCGCTAGACTGTCCCGTTTGTGATCAGGGAGGGGAGTGCGAGTTACAGGATTTATCTGTTGGTTATGGCGGTGATGTTAGCCGTTATACCGAGGGTAAAAGAGTTGTTAAGGATAAAAATTTAGGACCATTGATTGCTACTGATATGACTCGTTGCATTCATTGTACCCGTTGTGTCCGTTTTGGTCAGGAAGTCGTTGGAATCAGAGAAATGGGTGCTACCGGGCGTGGTGAGCATGTTGAAATTGGTACTTATATTGAAGGCACCATAGAGTCAGAAGTGTCGGCCAATATTATCGACCTTTGCCCTGTTGGCGCGTTAACCGCAAAACCTTCTCGTTTTAAAGCGAGAGCCTGGGAAATGAAGCAATCAGCTTCAATTGCTGCCCATGATTGTCTTGGCTCAAATGTTTATGTTCATCACCGTCGTGGTGAAATTATCCGGGTTGTTCCCAGAGAAAACGAAGCAATTAACGAAGTCTGGTTATCTGATCGTGATCGTTTTTCTTATCAGGCACTTACCGAAGGTGAACGTCTCACTCGTCCGAGAGTTAAACGTCATGGAGAGTGGCAGGATACTGACTGGCAGACAGCGTTAAATCTTGTAATGACTGAAATGAAGAGGATTATTGGTGCTTCTGATGGTGAAGATTTTGGTGCTCTGGTTGGTAACAGCATAACTACTGAAGAAAGTTATCTGATGCAACAGCTTATTCGCGGTGCTGGCAGTAACAATATTGATTTTAGAACTCGACGTAGAGATTTCTCTGGTGATGGTCGAGGCAGTGTAAGATCGGGCATGAATTTCCCAATGGAAAAGCTGGATCATATGGATGCAACACTTTTGATTGCGGGTGATCTTCGTCATGAGCAGCCGCTGACGACTTTGCGCGTCCGACGTGCGACTGGCTTTGGAAAAGTCATGGCGATCAATCCTTTTGATGGAGAATATAATTTCCGTCTTACTCAAGAGTTGCAACCAAAGGCTAATTTACTTGCGCAGGAGTTTGCTGCGGTGCTAGTTGCGGCAGATGAATTAAAGCCCGACCAATTAAGTGCCGAAGCAAAAGAATGGTTAGCGGGTGTTGTGGCCAATGACACTCATCGTCAGATTGCTAAAAACCTAATCGATGGTGAATCTTCTTGCGTATTGATGGGGGTTTACGTTCAGGAACACCCACAAGCTGGAACGATAAACTGGCTGGCTGAAACGTTAGCTAGCGTGACTAACTCAGATTGGGGTTATATGACCCAGGGATGTAACGCTGCCGGAAACAAGATTGCGGGGGCAGTACCAATGCAATCTGCAGCTGGTGGGAAATCAGATGAAGGCAAGAACGCTCAAACAATGATTAACGAAGGGCTAAAAGGCTACTTCCTGCTCAATTGCGAACCTGATGTTGAAAGTGTCTGGCCGGATAAAGCCCGGGAAAATCTTGAAAAGGCAGAATGTGTGATTGCATTGACGCCTTTTGCTGATGGCAGAGTTGCTGAATACGCCAATATCATGTTGCCAATTGCAGGCTGTTTTGAAACCTCTGGAACTTATATCAACGTGGAGGGCAAGTGGCAATCATTTACTGGTGTAGTAGCTCCTCCGGGCGAAGCAAGACCAGGTTGGAAAGTCTTACGGGTATTAGGTAATTTATTTGAACTAACTGGTTTTGATTATGAGTCATCACAACAGGTAATCGAAGAATTAAGAGAAAAATTTGAAGCGGTGAGTGAGCTACGAATTGCTCGTAAGGTACCACCTGCTTTAACTGTGCTGAGTGAAGCTGAAACTACTCGTGAATCTCTGGGTTTATATAAGGTGGACCCAATGGTTCGACGTGCTAAAGCACTTCAACAAACACCAAAAGCATCGACCCATCCGATTAGTATTTCGAGGGTTAAAACATGAGCGAGTCTGGTTTAATGGGAATTGATTTATTTGCCTGGATCGAGACACTGGTTTGGATAGTGATCAAGATTGTCGCTATTTTACTACCAGTGATACTAGCGGTTGCCTATACAACTTATGCTGAACGAAAAATCATTGGTTATATGCAATTGCGTCTTGGACCTAACAGGGTCGGACCCAAAGGTTGGTTACAGCCAATAGCTGATACCGTTAAGCTCATCATGAAAGAAATCATTGTTCCTGGTGGTTCGAGTAAAACTTTATTTGTTATCGCACCGGTTCTCTTTATTGGACCAGCTTTTGCAGCCTGGGCTGTCATGCCATTTGATGCAGGTATGGTGCTGGCAGATGTTGATGCTGGTTTACTCTATATTTTGGCAATGACTTCAATTAGTGTTTACGGTGTTATTATTGCCGGTTGGGCTTCCAATTCTAAGTATGCTTTTCTTGGAGCAATGCGTTCTGCCGCGCAAATTGTCTCATATGAACTAGCAATGGGATTTGCCCTGGTTGGGGTATTAATGTGTTCCCAAAGCATGAATTTAGGTGAAATTGTTATTTCGCAGTCAGGTGGTATTACTCAGTGGTTCTGGATTCCTTTGTTTCCTTTATTGGTCGTCTATTGGATTTCAGGAGTGGCTGAAACCAATCGAGCGCCATTTGATATGGCTGAAGGTGAATCTGAAATAGTTGCAGGATTTCATGTTGAGTATGGTGGGATGGCGTTCTCATTATTTTTCCTGGCTGAATATGCGAATATGATTCTGATTTCTTTCCTCACTGCCATTATGTTTTTTGGTGGCTGGTTGTCACCATTTGAGGGAATTAATTGGCTTAATCAATTGACTGAGTGGGTGCCAGGCACTATCTGGCTACTAATGAAAGCTTCGGTTTTCCTATTTGGTTTATTATGGATTCGAGCGACTTTCCCGCGTTTTCGTTATGACCAAATCATGCGACTTGGATGGAAAATATTCATCCCGGTGACGCTTGTCTGGTTAGTCGTGGTTGCGGTATGGATCAAACTAAATGTCTGGCCTTTTAATTAGGTTTGAATGGATAAAAATTTTTGATGAAAACCATTAAACAATATTTAAATAGTTTCTTGCTAATTGAGTTACTCAAAGGACTCCGGGTCACCTGGGGAAATATGTTTCGCAAGAAAATTACAATTCAATATCCAGAAGAAAAAACTCCACAGTCACCAAGATTCAGGGGACTGCATGCACTACGTTCTTACCCTAATGGTGAAGAACGTTGTATTGCCTGTAAACTGTGTGAGGCAGTCTGTCCTGCATCGGCAATTACAATTGAAGCAGGCATTCGAGAGAGTGATGGTTCGAGAAGAACAACAAAATATGAAATTGATTTATTTAAATGTATCTTTTGTGGGTTTTGTGAAGAGTCGTGTCCGGTTGACTCTATTGTAGAAACACGTGTCTTCGATTATCACTTTGAAGAACGTGGTGAGCATATAATGACAAAAGCTAAACTGCTTGAAATGGGCCATAAGCATGAACAACAAATTGCTGCGGACAGAGAAGCAGACGCAAAATATAGATAGATTTAGCACACTAACAACGAAAGAATTAAAATTTACTGAGACTGATTAATGAGTTTTCAAGTTATTGTTTTTTATGGTTTCGCAGCCTGGCTGGTTTTTGCAGCACTGATGGTTATCAGTAGCAGGCATTCAGTTAAGGCGGCGCTATTTTTAGTATTAAGCTTTGTATCTGCTTCAGCAATCTGGATGTTGCTGGAAGCAGAGTTTCTGGCAATCAGTTTGATTGTTGTTTATGTCGGCGCGGTAATGGTGCTGTTGCTCTTTGTGGTGATGATGCTGGACGTGGATTATGCTGCATTACGTCAAGGGTTTGTCAAAAAGTTGCCAATAGCATTGCTCATATCCATCGCATTTTTTGCGATCTTATATAGTTTTATTACCCATGGCGATTTTTCTTCTACTGAATACCCTGTTCCGGTGGCAAAGGAAGCTGGCTACTCTAATATCAAAGAGTTAGGAAGGGTGCTTTATACTGATTATGTTATCGCGTTTGAGATTGCTGCTGTCATTCTTTTAGTTGCTATTGTTTCAGCAATCGCACTGACCTTCAGGGGAAGAAGAAATCGTAAAGCGCAAAATATTAGTAAACAGCTTCAGGCTAATAAGAAGAACCGATTGAAAGTTTTAAAGATGGAACCAGTGGTTGCGAAAGCTGCTACTGAAGACGAAGAAAAGCAGGAGGAACAATAATGATAGGTTTATCTGATTACCTGCTACTCAGCGCAATACTATTTGCCATCAGCGTTGCTGGAATTATTATCAATCGAAAAAATGTAATCACTCTTTTAATGTGTATTGAGTTGATGTTGTTAGCGGTTAATACCAATTTTATCGCTTTTTCACACTTTTTAGGTGATACGACTGGTCAGGTTTTTGTATTTTTTATTCTCACTGTAGCAGCAGCAGAGGCGGCAATCGGTTTAGCAATTATTGTTGTACTTTTCCGTAACCGAGCCACTATTGATGTTGAACAACTTAACCAATTGAAAGGATAGCTAAGGCTTATTATTATGCAAAATCAACTGCTCGCTATCGTACTTTTACCACTAATAGCCTCATTGATTGCCGGTTTTGCCGGACAATTAATTGGGCGACAGTGGTCCCATCGAATCACAATTATTGCTGTTGCTGCATCCTGTTTATTTTCGATAAAAATAGCTTTAGGCTATTTTCTTGGTGGCACTCAACCGCTAAATTATACGCTCTATTCATGGGGCTCCATTGGAGATCTTCACCTGCAAGTTGGATTCATGATTGACTCCTTAACTACAACCATGATGGCGGTTGTGACATTTGTTTCTCTAATGGTTCATATATACACCATTGGTTATATGAAAGGTGATCCTGGTTATCAACGTTTTTTTGCTTATATATCTTTGTTCACCTTTGCGATGTTAACTTTAGTAATGTCGAATAATTTCTTACAGCTGTTTTTCGGTTGGGAAGCAGTTGGGTTAGTGTCTTATCTGTTAATTGGTTTCTGGTATACCAGGCCGAGTGCTATTTTTGCAAACCTGAAAGCATTTTTAGTGAACCGAGTTGGAGATTTTGGTTTCTTACTGGGGATAGCTGGCGTTTATATGGTGTTTGGTACTCTGGATTATGCACCTGTTTTTGAACAGATCAGTCAGGGCTATACTGACTTACAAATTCCAGTGTCTGATGAGTTATTCTGGTCTGGTACAACTTTCGTTTGTATTGGTTTATTTATCGGTGCGATGGGTAAGTCTGCTCAAGTTCCATTGCATGTCTGGCTACCCGATTCAATGGAAGGACCTACTCCGATTTCAGCGTTAATTCACGCCGCAACCATGGTAACCGCTGGTGTTTTTATGGTGGCAAGAATGTCGCCGATATTTGAACAATCTGAAGTCGCATTGAACTTTATTTTGATAATTGGTGCAACTACCGCATTATTTATGGGCTTTTTAGGGGTCATTCAAAATGATATCAAACGCGTGGTCGCCTATTCGACTCTATCCCAACTTGGTTATATGGTTGTTGCACTAGGTGCCTCAGCTTATTCTGCTGCAATATTCCACTTGGCGACACATGCATTTTTCAAAGCACTATTGTTCCTGGGGGCTGGTTCGGTGATTATCGCTATGCACCATGAGCAGGATATTCGCAAAATGGGCGGCCTGAAAAAATACATGCCCATCACTTATTGGACTTGTCTGGTGGGATCGCTGGCGCTTATAGGAATGCCATTATTTTCAGGGTTTTATTCAAAAGATGCAATTATCATGGCAGTAGGACATTCACAATTAGCCGCTGCAAGTTATGCACATATTGCGGTATTGATCGGCGTATTTTTTACTGCTCTTTATTCATTTAGAATGTTCTTTTTAGTATTTCATACAGAAGAACGAATGGATGAACATACTCGTTCACATCTTAAAGAACCGTCATGGGTCGTATGGTTGCCACTCGTATTACTAGCGATACCATCTATTGGGATCAGCTATTTTATCGCTTCGCCGATCATTTCTGGAGAGTATTTCGGAAACGCAATTAAGGTTGCACAAAATCATGATGTTCTGGCGCTTATAACGGAAGATTTTCAGGACCTTTGGGGCTTGAGTTTACATGCACTAATGACTGGTCCATTCTGGCTAGCAATACTTGGAGTTGCTACGGCTTATGTTTTTACAGTGGTGAAACCAGAGTGGCGTGAAACAATTAATAATAAACTAAGCCTGATTAACCACGTACTGAGAAATAATTATTATTTTGACAAAATCTATATTGATTATATTTCTGCCGGTAGCGTTGGTCTTGGTAATAAATTCTGGCGTTGGATAGATGCAGGTTTAATTGATGGTTGGCTGGTTAATGGTAGTGCAAAAAGTGTCGCTGCTATATCAGGACAAGTCAGAAAAATTCAAAGTGGTTACTTATATCACTATGTGTTGGTAATGGTTGTTGGTTTACTGGCATTTTTAGGTTGGATGTATTGGCGCGCACTCGCAGGTTAAACTGGGAGAATAAAAACCAGTTTAGATTGTTGGTGAATCGAACTGATTCTTGCTGGTGGTAGAGAGTTATCTTTTAGAGCTAAAGTAATATTAAGGGCTAAAGAACAAGAATGATTGAAAAATTACCCATATTAAGCTTATTGATCTGGTTACCAGTGTTCGGTGCAATGCTGGTGATGTTTGGGCCAGGTCAAAAGCATCGAGGCGCTACGCAGTGGCTATCTTTAGCAACAGCATTAGCAACATTTGTGCTCAGTTTATGGGCTTTGTCTGAATTCGACTCCGCTCGTTATTTTCTTCAGTTTGTTGAAGATAAACCCTGGATCGAGACGCTTGGTGTTCGATATTCTTTAGGAGTTGATGGCTTTTCTCTACCTCTTATTGTACTGACATCATTGATGACACTTATTGTGGTTGTTTCCAGCTGGAATAATATCAATTTGCGACTGGCTCATTATTTAGCTGGCTTTTTGGTTATGTGCGGATTGATGAATGGTGTTTTTGCAGCTACAGATTCAATTTTGTTCTATGTTTTTTGGGAAGCGATGCTTGTCCCAATGTTCTTGATTATCGGGATTTGGGGTGGACCAAATCGGATTTATGCAACTCTTAAATTTTTCCTTTTTACTTTTTTCGGTTCGGTATTCTTGTTAATTGCTCTAATCTATCTGGGAAAAAGTGCTGATAGTTTCAACATCTTTGCCATGCATGACATGGTAATCGATATGGAAACACAAAAGCTGATCTTCTTCGCGTTCCTTATCGCTTTTGCGGTAAAAGTCCCCATGTGGCCGGTTCATACCTGGCTACCTGACGCGCATGTTCAGGCACCAACAGGTGGTTCAGTTATTCTGGCTGCAATTATGTTAAAAATGGGTACCTACGGTTTTGTTCGATTTATGCTACCAATTACACCGGATGCATCAATGGATATGGCCAACATCATGATCATTTTATCACTGGTTGCGGTCGGTTATATCGGCCTGGTTGCACTTGCCCAAACGGATATGAAAAAACTGATTGCCTATTCATCGATAGCCCATATGGGCTTTGTTACCCTGGGTTTGTTTATCAGCTTTGCACTGATTGCCGGTAATAAACTGGATGCAGCGATGATGGGAATTCAAGGTGCGATGATTCAAATGATTTCTCATGGTTTTATTTCTGGTGCATTATTTTTATGTATCGGCGTTCTTTATGACCGTATGCACAGTCGGGAAATTGGTGATTATGGTGGGGTGGTTAATACCATGCCAAGGTTTGCAATGTTTTTTATGCTGTTCGCAATGGCGAATGCCGGATTACCGGGAACATCAGGCTTTGTTGGTGAATTTCTAGTGATTATTGCTAGTTTACAAGTTAACTTCTGGATCGCGGCTTTCGCTGGTTTAACGTTAATACTGGCAGCTGCTTATACGCTCCTGATGTACAAGCGGGTAATGTTTGGCGATATTGCTAATGAGAAAGTTGCCTCATTACAGGATTTGGTAACTCGTGAGAATATTGTAATGGTCGTGCTGGCGGTTATGGTACTAGCCTTTGGATTATATCCTGCACCATTGTTGGAAATTATGGAGCCTAGTGTTAAACACCTCATTGACTGTAATTTAGTTTCAAAATTATCGCCAGAAGGAATGTGTTCCTAATGAATGCCTCAACGAATTTTTCTTATCTCACATCAGAGATTTTCTTATTGGTAGCACTCTGTGTGATTATGATCGTCGATTTATTCCAACGGGATAAAGAAAGAAAACTGACCTTCACTCTTACTCAGCTAACCCTAATTGTTTTATTTTTGATAGGCGTTAATGATATTGCGGATAACACTCATAGCGTTCAAAAGGTTATATCCTTTAGCGGACATTGGGTTAATGATCAGCTATCAGTTATATTAAAACTCGCGATTTATGTGACTAGTTTTATTGCTTTGTTTTATGCTCGTCCATTCATTAGTCATAGAAACCTGATGCGTGGTGAATACTATCTACTGACCTTGTTTTCCATATTAGGAATGATGGTGATGGTATCTGCTAATAGTTTCTTAACTATCTACCTTGGACTTGAACTACTGTCACTTTCCCTTTATGCCCTTGTTGCTTTGCAGCGGGACTCAAAACAGGCATCTGAAGCTGCAGTTAAGTATTTTGTGATGGGTGGACTGGCCTCTGGATTCCTGCTTTACGGAATTTCATTGATCTATGGATCTTCCGGCACCATTATTATTACTGAGGTAGCAAATTATTATACGAATAACCCGGTTAACCTGGTTAGTCAGTTTGGTTTGGTTTTTATTGTTATAGGTTTGGCATTTAAATTTGGTGCAGTGCCTTTTCATATGTGGTTACCTGATATTTATCATGGCTCACCAAGTTCTATTACTGCTTATATCGCTAGTGTTCCTAAAATTGCTGCCTTTGGTATGACGGTAAGAGTTCTATTGGAAGGTTTTACCGAAATGAGCAGCGACTGGGCTTCCATGATTCTAATTGTTGCACTGTTATCAGTAGCATTTGGTAATGTGATTGCGGTATCACAAAATAACTTGAAGCGATTATTAGCCTATTCTGCTATCGCACATATTGGTTATTTTTTACTAGGAATTGTGCCAGGAACTGAAGCAAGTTATTCCGCTGCTATGTACTATATTATTGTTTACTCATTAATGACTTTAGCCGGTTTTGGAATAGTCATTTTTATGAGTTCGCAAAAACACGAATATCAGTTAATAACCGATCTGCAAGGTTTGGGAAGATATCATCCCTGGTACGCTTTTCTATTTACCATCGTGATGGTGTCTATGGCTGGAATTCCTCCGTTTGTTGGCTTTTGGCCAAAATTAGAGATCTTTCGTCATTTAGTGATTAATGGTTATGTTCTAGAAGCGGTTATCGCAATTGCTTTTTCGGTAGTTGGTTTGTTTTACTACCTGAAAGTTGTTAAGGAAATGTTCTTTTCTGAAAGCAGTGATAGCCCTACAATTACATCTAGTCGAGGATTAAAGATTGCTATTACAATTAACTGTTTGATGCTGCTTGTATTGGGGATTATGCCCGACACTCTTTATGAGTATTGTTTAGCGGCTTTTAGTTAATGACTTAAATATCAAAACTGGACTTATCTGATGGAATGGCTACAACAAATTATTCAAGATTATTTGCCATTGGTTTCTGAAAACAGATTGGTCCAGGCTTCACTTATTTTTCTATTTGCTGCGATCTTATCAGTTGTTGCAAAGTCTCTTCTTAATCGATTGGAAGTGCATGGCGCGGGTAGAACTAGTAACCCCATTGACGACCACTTATTTGGTGTTTTAAAAAAGCCAGTTAGTATTTCTGTTTTATTGATTGGATTACACCTTTCCGCCATTCGATCAGAGCTTTTTCCTAATCAAATCGCTTTATTAGATTCATTTTTGATTACCATCGCGATATTTTTCTGGATCAGAAGTCTGATCCGCTTTGCGCGATTTGCCTTAAAACA
>CBDUHU010000085.1:0-10036 GCA_965366725.1 uncultured Kangiellaceae bacterium | reverse complement strand
GAGCCCAGAGCTTTTATTATTGCTCCAACCAGAGAATTGGTGATTCAAATATATGAAGACGCAAAAAAGCTGGCATGCCATACCGATCTCAAAGCTTGTGTTGCTTTTGGCGGTGCAGACTATGATAAACAGCGAAATGCAATTGAGTCAGGATGTGATGTATTAATTGGAACCGCAGGTCGTTTGATTGATTATCTCAAGCAGGGAGTCTACAACTTTTACGCACTGGATTGTGTGGTACTTGATGAAGCTGATCGAATGTTTGATCTTGGCTTTATCAATGATATACGCTACTTGTTTAGAAAGATGCCAAAACCTTCTGAACGACTTAATATGTTGTTTTCGGCAACATTGTCCCATCGTGTAAAAGAGTTAGCTTATGAACATATGAACTCTCCACAACATATTCATGTGGAAGCGGAGCAAGTAACAGCCGATAAAGTACGCCAGTTACTCTATTACCCAGCAAATCATGAAAAATTACCATTATTAATTGGTCTGATGCTTAAACTCGAACCAAAAAAATCAATGATTTTTACCAATACCAGGCGCCAGGCAGAAAAAGTCTGGTTATGTTTAAAAGGTAATGATATTAAGGCAGGTTTATTAACCGGAGATGTCCAGCAAAAGAAACGTATTCGATTACTGGAAGAATTAAAAAAAGGCAAAATAGACGTATTGATAGCTACTGATGTGGCGGCACGAGGCTTACATATAAATGGAGTCACTCACGTATTTAATTATGACTTACCTGATGATGCAGAAGATTATGTACATAGAATTGGGCGTACTGCCCGAGCTGGTGCTGAAGGTGATGCTATATCATTTGCTGGTGAGGACAATGCATTTAATCTACCGGCAATAGAAGCCTATATTGAAAGCTCAATCGAAACAGGCGAAGTCACCCCTGACTTGTTGGCTGAGATTAAGCCATCAATGAAATCAGATAGCTCGCGTTCAAAACAACATAGCGGCAGGCCACGAAACTCTGGCAAACCTCGAGGGAACAGGCCTCCAAACCGTAAGTTCCAGACAAAAAGTCAGTAATCTACTGTGACTAACTAACTGTTAAGTTATAAGACGATTAATATGAAAGATTGTAATAAAGTCCTCCAACCGGATCAGGTACTCGAAGCAGAAGGATTACGCTGTCCTGAACCGGTAATGATGATTAGAAAATCAATACGCTCACTCAACAAGGGAGATGTACTACTCATTATTGCGGATGATCCTGCAACCAAAAGGGATGTTCCGAGTTTCTGTGAGTTTATGGATCACACGCTATTGGAAACACAAACCGATCAACTACCTTTTCGATATTGGGTACGCAAAGAAAATTAAATATGCCATGATCAATCCAGAATCCCTGATAAAGGCAATTAGTGATAAGGCACTTCCACCAGTAGAACAGTGGGACCCTGATTATTGTGGTGAAATTGATCTGGAAATAAAAGCAGATGGGAGTTGGTATTATGCTTCCAGCCCTTTTACTCACAACCGAATGAAGTTACTATTTTCTAGAGTTATAAAAAAGGAGAATGAAGATTATTTTCTAGTGACCCCAGTCGAAAAAATTTCAATTAAAGTTGAGTGGATGCCTTTTGTTATTATCGATTACAAGCTAATCAAACAGGACAATTGCACTATTTATCAATTTAAGGACAACTTTGAAAACAGTGTAATGCTGACTCAACTTTCCCAGTTAAAACTAAGCCAGTATCAATCTGAAGGACAGTCGGACATTCAACCACTCCCAGACATAAAAATACCTAGAAACCTATTCGCAAGCTTTTCGAGGAGTTGTTACTACCGATTATTAAATGAAGCTTCTATCGTTAAAAGCAGTGATCGTAATCAAGTACAAATCACTTCTAACAACATAATCTTTACCCTTGGCGAATATCAAGTAGATTAGCTGCCTATGCGTATTATTTTCAACAAAATTCCCAACCAGGCCTGTTGGCTGTATGGAATTGGATTTTTTATTGTGATAGGTTCAATGTTAACCTTTTTGATTTTACCCGGTCTGGTTAACACCCAGACTCTACAACAACTTTTTATTCTTGGTTCAATAATTGTGACACTCGGCTCAGTCATCAATACACTGCATCAATTTAAACCGAAAAAGACTCAAAAGAAGGAATAAGCGAATGCTCAGTGATACAGAAATTGCCAAACAATGCCAACTTAAGCCAATCAAAGAAGTCGCTTCGAGAATTGGTATCGATGACAAATACTTGATCCCTTTTGGCAATGAAATCACAAAAATTAACATTAATGCACTAGCACAACCAAGTAAGCAAACTAATGGTAAGCTTATTTTAGTTTCTGCAACAACTCCTACTCCAGCAGGAGAAGGAAAAACAACGACAACGATTGGATTAGGACAGGCATTTTCAAAACTCGGAGAATCTATCTGTCTAGCTTTAAGAGAACCCTCACTAGGACCTTGTTTAGGCATGAAGGGTGGTGCAACTGGTGGTGGTTATTCTCAAGTATTGCCAGTTGATCGCATCAACCTGCACTTTACCGGTGATTTCCATGCAATAACCAGTGCTAACAACCTTATTTCAGCAGCAATAGATAATCATGTATTCCATGGTAATGCCTTAAATATTGATCCACGCCAGATAGTTTGGCGAAGAGTAATGGATATGAATGATCGAAGCTTAAGGAAAATTGTTCTTGGACTAGGCGGAAAAATGCAGGGTGTCCCAAGAGAAGGCGGCTTTGATATCACTGCGGCATCTGAAATTATGGCTATTTTATGTCTTGCAGAAAACTTTGATGATCTTGAACAAAGACTTAACAATACACTGATTGGTTATAGTCATACTAGTGAACCTGTGTTTGTTAAATCACTAGGTATCACCGGTGCAATATTGGCGCTCCTTAGAGATGCATTACATCCCAATCTGGTACAAACCCTTGAAGGTACTCCAACTTTCATTCATGGTGGACCCTTTGCCAATATTGCGCACGGCTGCAATAGTGTGCTAGCAACCAGAATGGCAATGCATTTTGCTGAATGGGCAATTACTGAAGCAGGTTTTGGTTTTGATCTTGGAGCCGAAAAGTTCTTTGATATCAAGTGTCGCATGGCAGAACTAGACCCTGCCGCAGTTGTACTGGTAACTACCGTAAGAGCACTAAAAATGCATGGTGGTATGGACAAAAATCATTTAACAATTGTCAATAAAGAGTTTGTCAAAGCTGGTTTGGATAACCTGGATAAACACATAGAAAACGTGCAGCTATTTAACAAAGCCCCTGTTGTAGCACTCAATCGTTTCGCTGATGATAGTGACGACGAAATTGAAATCATTCGACAGCATGTTGAGTCAAAGGGTATTCTTTTTGCCGAAAGTAATCATTATACAGACGGTGGAGCCGGCTCGATAGAACTTGCAGAAAAAGTCAAATTAGCCGCTGAACAAAGTAAGCCATTCAAGCCTTTATATGAACTGGAAGATAGTGTCTTTGATAAAGTTAAAAAGGTCTGCAAAGCAATGTATGGTGCTCGTGATGTCGCTTTCACTAAAGAAGCTGAAAAGGATCTTCGCCATGTTGAACATTTAAAACTAACCCAGCTTCCAGTGTGTATCGCCAAAGCGCCGAGTTCACTTTCTGACGATCCTCTGCTACATGGACGCCCAAAAGACTTTCAAGTGACGGTTCGTAATATCCAGGTCAACGCAGGTGCTGGTTTTCTGGTTGTTTTAACCGGCAACATCATGCGGATGCCCGGTCTGCCTAAAGAACCGGCAGCCAGCCGAGTAGAATTACTTAAAAATGGTGAAATTATCGGGGTAAGCTAACCGCTAACCTGATGTCGAATTTATGCAACTTTCGAGCAACTGAAAGTTGCATAGATTGAATCTAATTTAAAAATAAAGCTGACTGAAAAGCTACTGCTGATTGAGTTGCTTAACCATTTCTTCGCACATTTTAAACTTCTGTAATTTTCCAGTTACTGTCATCGGAAACTCTGTGACAAATCGAACATATTTTGGGATCTTAAAATGTGCAATTTCTCCCTTACAAAAGTCAATGATTTGCTGTTCAGTCAAAGTTTCATTTTTATGCAACTCAACCCAGGCCGCAACCTGCTCCCCCAAAAAGTCATCCGGTACACCAAAAACGGCAACAGCTGCAACTTTTGGATGACTAAAAAGAAAATCTTCGACTTCTCTCGGATAAACATTTTCACCACCGCGAATAATTAACTCTTTGCGCCGCCCGGTGATTTTGACATAACCATTTTCATCCATACAACCTAAATCACCAGACATTAGCCAACCAGCCTCATCAACAGCTTCAGCAGTCTTCTCCGGTTCTCTATAATAACCGCGCATTATGTGATACCCGCGAAAACAAATTTCACCAATTTCACCAATTGGAACAGTGTTTCCTGTATCAGTATCAATGATTTTAGCCTCTTGGTGAGCGAGAGCACGTCCAACGGTGTTAATACGACGTTCAAGACTATCATCCCGCGTTGTTAAATGAGTCAAGGGGGACGACTCAGTTTCTCCATAGCCGATCAAAATATCTTTGCAATGCATATCCTCAATAACGCGTTTCATTAACTCCGCAGGGCAAGGCGAGCCAGCCATAATACCTGTACGAAGGCTGGACAAATCATAGTTTGAGAATTTCTCATGATCTAACTCAGCAATAAACATTGTCGGAACGCCGTGCAAAGCAGTGCATTTTTCCTGCTCAACAGCTTGAAGTACTTTTTCCGGTTCAAAATGTTCACTACTGATCACCACGCAAGCGCCAACGGAAAAGCTCAACAAATTTGCAAGTACCATCCCAAAACAATGATAAAAAGGGATAGGCACAACAAGACGATCAGATTCGGTAAAATGCATCGCTTGCGCACCAAACCAGGCATTATTCAGTATATTATGATGAGTCAACATAACGGCCTTGGGAAACCCGGTAGTGCCAGAGGTGTACTGAATATTGATAACATCATCCCGATCCAATGACTGAGTATGGGCTTCTAATGTCTCCTGAGTAACACCATCGGCAGCTTGAATAACCTGTTGCCAACAGGTAAAACCTGGTGCGGGCTTTTGTGTATTTAATGAATCTTCGGGATCATACAGAATGACTCTACGTAGATTAGGTAGTTTCTCGTTTGAAATCTCCTCATTATCTTTGCGTAACTCAGGTATCAAATCCTGAAGTACATCAGCATAATGGTTATCATTAAACGAAGGAATAACAAACAGACCTTTCACTTCCGATAAATCGAGTGCAAAGGCAAGTTCTTTTGGACGGTAGGCAGGGTTAATATTAACTTGTATAACACCAATTCTGGCCGTAGCCATTTGAACTAATAACCACTCCACATTATTAGTTGACCATATACCAATTGCATCCCCGCGCTTAAAACCTAGGCCGATCAAACCTCTTGCAAGTTGATCAATTGAGGAGGAAAAATCCTGATATGTCAGTCTTCTTTTCTGTGGCAGAGAGACAACAGCCTCATTATTTGCATGTTGTTCCACAATTGAAAGAAAGTGTTCAGGAATAGTTCTGCCAAGTAACGGAGCAGAGTCAGCTCGATGAAAATAGCTTAATTTTTTATAGCTCATAAATACCTATCCTTTTAGTCGCTCAACATCAGAAATTATTTGCTTTCCAATCTACTAAAAAGAACTATATAACATTTATTTCAAACCAATTAATACTGGTAAAAAGGTCAGGTTTTTCGACCCTTTAAAACTGAGCAAGCCTTAAGTAACACTTTGCATCATACGAGGAGTCAATATTAGTTACTTATTTTCTACTAACTGAATCATTACTTTGCCAAAGATTTGTTCCTCCATCATATGTCGAAAGGCACTTTTAATTTGCTCTAACGGGTAACAGCTATCAATTGGTGGATTAAGCTTTCCCGACTCCAGTAATCGACTAAGTTCCCTTAATGTTTCTTTTCGGTCAGGCATATGTTTTTGTGAAGCCTTAAACTGGCTTTCAGTGCGCGCTAACCTCATTATCTTTATGAAGTCTGGTATCAGTCCTAAGACCTGTTTTCCAGATTGGCCAAAGTTCTGATGACCTATCAGGATATATTTACCATTGTCTTTTAATACCTTTTTACATACTGAAGGAGGATAATTTCCGGGAATATCAAAGATAAGATCATAGCGATTATCACTCTGAGTATAGTTTTCAATATTACAATCGATAAAATAATCAACTCCAAGTGAACTGAGAAGATTGGACTTATTTCCATAGTCAACAGCTGTAACTATTGCGCCATGGGCTTTAGCAATCTGAACAGCCAATGATCCGACACCACCACCAGCACCATTAACCAATACATGCTTTCCAGGTTGCAACCTATCTATATCCCGCAGGTTTTGTAAAGCGATGAATCCCGAACTCGGAACAGAAGCAGCTTGTGCAAAACTTACATTTTCTGGTTTATGCGCGAGCCACTCTTCTTTTACACATACATATTCAGCCAATGCTCCTCCGTTAGTCCACTGGTGAGCTTTGATTGTTTCCCCAAAAACCGCGTCACCAGATTTAAACTTTGCTACTGAAGAACCAACAGACTCAACTACACCAGCCATATCGGTTCCTGGTATCATGTTTTTTGGCTTTAATAATCCAGCTCCCATTAATCTCAATACATAAGGTTTCCCGGTAACAACATGCCAGATATCCGGGTGAAGAGATGCGGCATAAACCCGGACCAGAACTTCATCTTGGGCGGGAACAGGTCGAACGACCTGTTGGATTTCAAGTCCTTCGATACTGCCATACTTTTTTTGTACGATGGCGCTCATCATTGCTCCGTTATTAGAAATAGTTTTTATTGCAACCTGATTTTAATGAACTCTCTCCTAAAGCTCATTAACCAATAGTTTTCTCATAGCTGTTCTAACCAAATCTTCGCTTTATCACCAAATTGGCATATCATTTTCACACCTCATTTTGATGGCTTAAAAACCCCGAAAAGTCCACGCGGTTGGGTTGCTTCCAGCTTAGACCACAAATCAAATCTATCGCCAACTCGAATAGCGATGGAAAAATTATAAGCACAAAATAGGCAACCGACTGAACAAGCACCGAAAAAATCAGCTAAGTTCAACTCAAAAAAAGGAAGAGTAAAAGAATATTTAATCCAAAGTTGACTGAACCAGACAAAAAAACCAATAACGCTAATTGACACGGTGAATAACTCAATCTTGATTAACTCACTCCGGCTGGCTGAAAACCAACCTTTGCCACAAGCTACACGCACCCACAGCGGATAATCCTCATACTGTAAAGCCACAGTATCTAATGAATATAGCTTTCTCTCTAGCTCATCAACATTTAACTTTAACCCAGCAGCTAAAGCTCTCATCGAGGCAAAACTGACTCTGTGACCAGACTCAACTCTTTGAATTGTACGAAGACTCAGAGCACATAGTTCTGCCAGCTGCTCCTGAGATAAGTGTCTTTCTTGCCTAATCTGTCTGATGTACATAATGACTCTCAGCAATTGAAAATCCAATAATAACAGACAAAATGAACTGGCGGTGACGCCAAATTACCGCCTGCCAGCACCGCTGATAAAGTAATTCATATTGCTGAAGACATCAGAGCACTCTTATAGCACCAAAGACCTGCTAAAAAATTGAGGCTCAATCAATCATATTAATATAGTGAGGTTCTTCTCTATCTCCCCACGAATTACAATTGCCTCGGCCTAGCACAAACACCTCTTTTCCCTGAGACTGCGCAGTTAAGAGTAACGAGTAAATCGCTCGGCCAGATTCTTTTTCTAGTGAAAGCGCCCAATCTTTTCCCTTACTACTTTGGAGGGAAGGTCAAAATGAATTAAGAAAAGTCAGCTTTAAGCGTAACTTCAGTTAGTAACACTTTAACTCTACTTCCTTTAAAATATTAGAAAGTGACCAATATAATATTACATTTTATTAGTAATGTTCGGACATTCAATATTAAGAGCAGAAATAAATAAAGATCATGTTATCTCTGAACGACCAAGAAAACGACTAAGCATTTCTAATCCAAACTCAGACAATACCGACTCAGGGTGAAACTGAATGCCTTCAATGGCATAATTTTTATGCCTGATCCCCATAATACACTCACAACCTCCATCTTGATCACTTACCCATGCGGTGACTTCAAGACAGTCAGGCAAGGAGTCATAATCAACCACTAAAGAATGATATCGTGTTCCAGTTAACCCCTGAGGGAGATTTTGAAATACTCCGCGGTCATTATGATAAATTGGTGATGTTTTACCATGGACAACTTTTTGCGCCTTAACAACTTTGCCAGCGAAGGCCTGCCCAATAACCTGATGCCCAAGACATACACCTAAAATTGGGATTTTACCTTTAAAATATTTAACTATCTCAAGACACAGTCCTGCTTTATCTGGATTGCAGGGACCGGGAGAGATAATAATATGACTAGGCGCCAGCTGTTCTATTTGTTCAATCGTTAGCTGATTATTACGCCGGACAATCACCTGAGCATCAAGTTGCTGTAAATAATGAACAAGATTAAAAGTAAAAGAATCATAGTTATCAACCATCAGAATTCTGATGGCTTTTGAGCTAACTTCCACTCGAATCAAATATCAAGTGCTTTACTGATGTTATCACGCATTGCATCAATGGTTGCCTGATAATTATCAGTATTAAAAATGGCAGAGCCAGCAACAAATGCATCCGCACCAGCGGCAGCTATTTCACCGATATTATCAACTTTAACACCACCATCAACTTCTAACCGGATATCATATCCACTTTGATCAATTAACGCGCGAACCTGCTTTAATTTAGTCAATGTTTGAGGAATAAATGATTGACCGCCAAAACCGGGGTTGACCGACATTAACAAAATCACGTCTAGTTTATCCATAACATGTTCCAGATAATGTAGGGAAGTTGCTGGATTAAAAACTAACCCTGCCTTACATCCAGAATCTTTTATTAATTGCAAACTGCGGTCGATATGTTCACTGGCTTCAGGATGAAAAGTGATAATACTGGCTCCAGCTTTAGCAAAGTCAGGAATTATTCGGTCGACTGGTTTTACCATCAAATGAACATCAATTGGAGCGCTAATACCATAATCTCTTAGTGCTTTACAGACCATAGGGCCTATCGTCAGATTAGGAACATAATGGTTATCCATTACATCAAAGTGCACCCAGTCAGCACCTGCATTAATCACATTTTCCACTTCCTCACCTAATCGAGCAAAATCAGCGGACAATATTGAGGGAGCAATTACTGGAGACTTCATGTTAAGTTCTCATTAAACCAATAGAAGCTGTATTTTATAAGATTGCTCCCTTCCTTGCACTGGTTTTTAATCGCCGTTGCCAAACGACTCTTCAATTTTAGTTAATCCAGGCCTTTAAATAAGAAAGTCAGTAATAAATCGGGAGCCAATAAACTTTATTTAATTGCTGACGCTTAAGATCCCCGATTGATTAATACTCTCCAACCCAGCAATTTTATCGCTAGCAAAATAAAATTGGGTGTTAATAACCAGCATGTTCAGCACTGAGAGTCCTTAAAGCAGCAACATCCGCAGATTTCTTATCCCGACTCCAGGTTAACTGGTGTATAGTTAATCAATTGTAGAATATGATGAAATTAACGTGGTAAGACAATTGGTACATCAGCTTATATTGATATTATTGATGCTGCTTTTTCCATTAAACACACTTGGTGCTGTTCTGGTAAAAGATAAAATGTGGCGGAATCACAGTGTATTAACAGTCGTTTTTGTGGATGGCTCTGAGCAACAAAAAGAGCTGGTTAAAAAATATGCACCACTCTGGGTTGAAGGTTCAAGCCTTAGTTTTCGCTTTTTTGATAATACTGATCAAGCACCAGTAAAAAGCCATATCAGAGTCAGTTTTAACCACCATACAGGTTCTCGTCTTGGCGACCATAAGGACTATGACTCAAAAGCCCCTACACTTCAGTTACAAAAGTTAAACTTACTCCATCCGGCTTCTCTTGCCGCACGTCGTTTA
>CBDUHU010000084.1:0-10110 GCA_965366725.1 uncultured Kangiellaceae bacterium | reverse complement strand
GGATTTTATGGTCATCGTTTTAATTTGTACCAGAGAACAAGGCCTCATTGTGGTTTTGAAAAACTTCTGAAAATTGCAGCTCAGTTAAAAAATGGTTATCAGGTCTTTACCAGTAATGTCGATGGTCACTTTCAAACTGCGGGCTTTGCTCAAGAAAGAGTTGTCGAGTGTCACGGTTCAATTAATTACCTGCAATGTTCAAAACCTTGTAGTCCTGCTATATGGTCAGCAGAAGGATTAAATATTACCACTGATGACGTCGAGTGCATGCTGACAAGTGATTTGCCCCTATGTTCCGATTGCGGAGCAGTTGCCAGACCTAATATTTTGATGTTTGGAGATTTTTTCTGGAATAGTGATCGGTGTGCAGAACAAGAGCTTAATATGCAACGCCACATCGATAAAATGAAAAAAACCGTGGTTATTGAATGTGGTGCCGGCACAGCTGTGCCGAGCGTTCGGCATTTTTGTGAAAATCGATACGCTCCGATAATTCGAATTAACCCTGATGAGTACGCACTTAACGGTATCAGTGGGGTTAGTATTGCGATGGGGGCCAGAAATGCAATTGAGTGCATTTATCAGGAATTGGAACGTCATCACTATTTTTAGTTGTTGTATTTTTAATGTAGATAGTCATATTAACTCTTGAAAATTCAATTAGTAGCCCAAATAAAAATAATTGTTGTTAAATTAATCGGTATAAATTTCCTCTTCAATGGTTACCAACATAAAGTCATCAACTACTGAATTTTTAAATAACCGATGGTTTTTAATTGTTATTAGTACTTTGATACTTAATTTCCAGTTTATTAGCCAAAAGGGAGATTTAATTTATCAGAAGCTTTCATTTTCATCGCTGGTTGCGGAAATTCTCTGGCGCCACACTGAATCAGTTGTTAAGCCTGCATATAGTCTTTCAGAAGAGCCGTTTTCTAGCGGGACATTTGATACATTTAGTAACACGACTTATCAACCATTTAATGCAGCCTGTTTTTTTCAAAAAATTCATCAGCTTCAACAGAGTGTTTCTTTTGAAAATCAACGCTTAACAGAATTAGTTCTAGATAATATTTTCTCTCTTATTTATCAGTATCATTATTTGAGTGACGAACCAACCTTCAATTTATAGTCTGTCTCATTAGCTCCAACAAACTTTGGCTACTAGCTAGAGAGGGGAGTATTTCTGATTACTATTACAATGCAGCCTGTATGGCATTGCTGCTGATTAGTAAAGATTTGAATTTTTGAAGGTAAAATTATGACCTGGATTGATAAATTAATTCTTGCGTATTCTCCATGGCTTGTTGTGGGAATACTTATATTAACTTTTTACTGGCTTACTAAGTGGGCTAAAAATAAAAAAACAGGGGCTGTTATCTTTGCCGCAATGATTCATATGTTTTTGCCAGACCCATTTTCAGAAAGAACCGTTGAAGTCGTACAGCAAGAAAGGAAAGCGGACGATAAGGAGCAGGACAGCGATGAGAAATTGTATTTAGATGTGGGTAAATCAGGATTAAAGCAGACAGACAATACGCAAAATTAAAATTTGTTGTCGGAATTGTTCATGATGATGATTATCAGGGTTTACAAGTGAACAAATGGTTGTTATTTTGGTTGTCTTACTCGGCTGTATAAGTGTTCAAATGAGTGACACCGCAATAAAGTGATAAACTTTGAGTGCAGCAATGTTTGCCTCATAGATGGACAATAAAAAAAGGAATTAGTTTATGACTCTCTATAATCAGAGTTCTTGCGCGCATATAATATGCCAAACCCTTGCGATAAAAGAAAAGTGTTTTCGATTGAGAAAACGAAATAACTCAGGCGGGTTTGATGAATTATTTCATCAGCATATTCCCGCTTACAGAATTAGTAATGAGAGTGCATTATCGTTCTTGAAGTCGTTAGTGTTGCTTCATTCCTCTTTAGATGACCTTTCGGTATTAAAAACCTATCTTAACGGTCGAGGGACCAGCCCGAAAAAAATAAATCTGAGTGAATCAACAACTCATTCACCTGAACCAGGAGTGATCAGGCATTGTCGTAATAATCATCAGATCAATGCCTGGTATGATGAAGTCAATCATAAAGAAAAGTTCAGGGTTGAGTCATACTTAGTCGAGCAGTAAAATAATTGCTGCAGATTGTTTGTTATTCTAGCGACTTCAACCTGGTAGTATTAATCTGGAATTAACTAGCTAATTTGCTGGATGATAATAGCCGACAAAGACATCTTGCCAGGATTTTTTATCATCTTTTGAAGATTGCCAGTGTTGTTTTATTACGCCATTTTTCATCGTAGACCAGCTGATCTTTTGCCAGATGTTTGCGTTTTTTGTGGACTCTTTTTGTCCTGTTAGTACCATTTTTCCATCAATCAGTTTGCCATCAAGGTAAAGTGAACCACCGCTACTGTCTATCCAGGTTTGGTGCCATTGTGCTTTTGTTTTGTCATAGAAGTTATAACTGACACCCGGATTACCCTTAACGTTTTGCCAGTTTTCTGAAAGTGCACAGCCGTTGAGAATCGGGAAAATTTTATTGTAACCCACAACCTTACCTGCTTTATCCTTGACTACCCAATCTCCAATCCAAAAATCAAACTGTCGATTTTCCGGCTGATTACAGGGTTTTAGTGAGTCTGCTGATATCCCATTACCACTAAAAATAGTTATTAGAAAAAGGATTATTGGTACAAGTCGTTTATTTATCATTTTCTATTCCATGGTTAGTTAATTTCCTGTTTATATCAAATAATGATGTCTGCCGATAGTTGACTGTTATGAATACTGACTAGACTGGTTTGAATAGAAGGATTAACCTTATCAGTACCAGACTATCAGAGAGTTAATCATTAATTTGAAAAAAACAGAAGATATCCAATACTTCAACACGACCACCGCAATAGCGGTTGTCGTCGCGAACATGATTGGCACCGGTGTATTTACCAGTCTTGGTTTCCAGTTAGTTGAAATTCAGTCAGGGTTCGCCTTGTTATTGCTTTGGATGGTTGGAGGCGTTACTGCATTTTGTGGTGCGCTGACTTATGCCGAACTGGGCGCTGCTTTACCACGCAGTGGGGGAGAGTATCATTTTTTATCGGAGTGCTATCATCCTGCTGCGGGTTTTATCTCTGGCTGGATATCATCTACCATTGGATTTGCCGCGCCGGTTGCATTGGCAGCAATTACATTTGGTGCTTACTTATCATCGGTTTTTCCAATGCTTTCAAAAACCTGGCTGGCAATATCACTAATTATTCTGGTGAGTTTAATTCATGGAAGCTCGCGCCGTAATAGTGCTGGTCTGCAGTGGGTTTTTACGTTAATTAAATTACTTTTGATTGTTTTATTCTGTTTTATGGCATTAATCGTTGTTGCTCAGCCACAACCAATCAGCTTTCTACCCCAATATCAGGATTTGAGTGTGGTGACAGGTGGGGCATTTGCGGTGTCGTTAATCTATGTTAGTTATGCATACAACGGTTGGAATGCTGCAACTTATCTTAGTAGTGAACTAGCACAGCCTCAAAACAGCTTACCAAAAATTCTCCTGGCAGGGACGTTAATCGTAACTCTTGTTTATATACTGATTAATTTTGTCTTTCTCTATACCACTCCAATTAACTTAATGGTTGGTAAAGTTGAGGTAGGGTATGTGGTGGCACGCTCTATTTTCGGCGAGGTTGGCGGAGCTGCAACGGGGGTTGTAATGTCTTTACTATTGGTTTCCACCGTTAGTGCAATGACTATGGCTGGACCGAGAGTTTTACAGGTGATAGGGCAAGATTTTTCTATTTTTAAAGGACTTTCAAAGGTTAATCGGTTTGGCATTCCGCGCAGGGCTATATATTTTCAATCCTTTCTGGCACTTATTTTTGTTATGACTTCTACTTTTGAATCAATATTGATTTTTTCAGGTTTTGCGCTTGCACTTAATAATTTCTTTGCTGTTTTGGGGATCTTTGTATTGCGTTATAAACAGCCTGATCTGGCGCGCCCTTTTAAAACGTGGCTCTACCCATTTCCACCGATTATGTTTCTTTTGCTCATTGGCTGGACATTGGTTTATCTTTTAAAGGAACGTCCTTCAGAGGCATTGATGAGTCTGTTTATAATTGTTCTAGGTGGCGTTATTTATTGGTTATCAACTCGATTTGGACAACTGAGCAACAGGTATGATTAATTTTTATAATTGATCAGATTTTTGGATAATAAACCCAGTTTACTGGTTAGTTCTTTTTTGCGCAGTTTCCATTGGCCGGATTAATGGTTGTGACCTGATCATTACAGTCCTCTTTATTACGAACCCAATGATGACCGTCAAAGTACTCGGTGGTTGCACAAGCTTCTCGCCTTATGTTCGGATTCCCATAGAGATCACCATCTTCATCAATAAAGTATTCGACCTTAACGCCATTATCGATAATTCCATCACAGTTATTATCAATGCCGTCACAAACTTCGCTCGCATTGGGATGTATCGAGGAATTATTGTCATCACAATCTAACCCTCTTATTTCACTGCCATCGGCCGAGGTATTAAATGCACTATAACCGATAAACCTGTCCCCATCCTGATCGCGCCCACCGAATGTTGAAGTATCGCAATCTTCATCATGACCCTGCGGATCTTCAATTTCGATATTACCAGGAAAACGGTTTGCATCCTGATCGTCGCAATCATCACCGCCGCATGATAAAGATTGGTGGCCGTCTCCATCTTGATCTGAGTTTTCGGTACATTCATCCGCTGGTTGAGCGATTGTTCCGGCCCTCGTTGAAAACTGATTGTTGCTAGTTGCCAGTAGCTGATCCATTGGTGGGTTAAGTGTCGCGATAGCGTCGATATCTGCTCCTCGAGTATCCGTATCACAGTGAGTTGCCAGGTCTGTGACTCTGACAAAATGATAAGCTGTGTTTGCTCTGGCTTTTGTTTGAATATCTATTTTTTTACCAAGTTTTTTGAGGGTTCCGAGTAATATCCAGTTTGTACCTTCAATTGAAATTTCAACTTTTACATCTTCTAATGCTGGTCCAACTTCAAGAATGTAGAGATCCGGTCCAGCAGAATCGGCCAACACATTATTATTAAATTTAACCGTCAGGCTACCGTTACAGCCAAGAGAGACCATTCCCTGATAATTTTTGCTTGCAAAGTCGGGCTTTCCTAATGCTCTTTTTGGTTTTTGATACTGGCGGGCAGCTGGTTGGGTTCCTTTGTTATATGCGATTACCTTGTCAGCGAAGGATTTTTTACCTTGTGGATAAATGATTCCATTATGTTCAAAAGAGTCAGCGGCTAGAAAGTTAGCGAATATAGTGATACTAAATAATAGAGTCAGTTTTCGGCTGTTCATAGGTAAGCGCCTCGCAAAATTAGACTAATGATAATCGTCTTATGAATATTTTATTTATTGTCATTAAACCATATACTTTGATAGACAGGGTTTGATTGTACTTTCAGTAAGGCCTGATTAAATTGTTTCACTAAGTCTTTGGAAACTGTTTTTTTACTAAACATAAATGATGCTTCTAAACCGAATGTTCTAAAAGAAAGTGGTGATACATGACTTGACAGTTCTTTGTCTCCACTCCGCATCTTGTAAGAAACAACCAGTGGATCTTCTACAAAACCGTCAATTTCGTTATTTGACAGGCGCTTCATATTCTCTTCGGTTGTTACTGCATAGGATAAATACTGATTATATTTTTTATCATTTTTCCATAGTTCAATTTGTCCGCCGTATAGATATCCCTCAGTCAATGCCAGCTTAAACCCCATTAGTTTTAGTTGCTCCAGTGAATAAGGTTGATATTTTGTTCTTTCTTTTGTACGCACATAGACAGTAAATGAATCTCGTCTAAACGGCACTGAAAATAGCGCAAACTCTTTACGTTGGGTAGTTGCTGTTGCATCAGCGATAAAATCGATTTCGCCACTCTTGATATAATCCAGTAATTGTTGCCAGTTTCCTTCAACATAAGAGAGCTTGCAGCCCATTTGTTTTGCTATTTCTCGAATAAAGTCAATTTGAAGACCTTCTAACTCACCACGGTTATTATAGTATTGAAGTGGCTTCCATTCAGTCCACCCCAGTGTCAGGTGGCAGCGTTTTTTTAACGAAGTTGGACTAGTTTGGTTATCTGATGAGTGAGTGAAAGCAGCGAACCCAAAGAACGCAATGGTTATCACAAAAATGGCTTTTAAAGTCAAATATTTATCCAAAGTCTACTCGGGAAATAGTTGTCATTAGATGCCACGAGGGCTGTCTTAGCTTATCATAATAGCAATCATTCCTTTATTTCACCATCCTGATATCGATCTTCATCGGAAACTGCAGTGAGACTTTCCGTTTCATCGTAAACTCTTGATCTGCATCAGAGCGACTTGAGCAATATATTACTACACTGATTTACCCTCAATCATAGCATGGTGTATTACGCCTGCAATCAGGTGAGTTTCAACCAGTTTATGAATACATCATTTATTCCAGAGTACAAAATCTATCAATATCTTTCGCAGGTGGGCATTAAAGTTCCCAGATATTTTTATGCCGATTCAGAAGATAAAATTTTGGCGGCACCTTTTGAAGCTGGTGAAGAAGTTGTTGTAAAAGGGATGGGCGTTGAGCTATGGCATAAATCTGATAACGGTGCGTTAGCTTTTGAAAAGTTTGATCAGCAGACAGTTTGCCAGCGTTATGCAGAAATGAAACAAACTGTCAGTCGTCAATTTTCCTGGTTAGGAGTGTTATTGACTGAAAAAGTTGCTTTTTCAAAAGCAGAAGGGGCTCCCAGTGAAATATTTGTTAGTTTACAAAGAGATAAATGTTGTGGCGCAATTATTAGCCTAGGCTTCGGCGGAGTGTTGACCGAAGAGTGGGCAAGGGAATTAAAGCAATCTTTGCTAGTCTGGCCTGCATCAGTTTATTCTCCTGAGGAAGCTTTAGAAGAGCTAGAAACTCATTGGCTTGGTAAAATATTACTGGGTAAATTGCGTATGCAGCAACCGCTTATTGAGCGAGAAAAACTGCATGAGTTTCTGCAATGCTTATGGAAACTAGACAGTTTGATGGCAAAAGAGAATATCGGATTGATTGAAATTAATCCATTTGTTATTGATCAAACCGGAGAGTTGATGGCGCTTGATGGGGTTGGTTTAATTAACGAAGAAGGACATCAGGAAATGTGTCCTGTTCCCCTTGATGATGACAGTTTTCTAAATCCCAAAAAAATAGCTATTGCCGGAGTGTCTGCAAGATCAGGTAATGTTGGCGGGCTTATTTTAGAAAATATTCGTCAGTCCTCTATTGGTGAGGAAAATCTAGTGATTATCAAACCCGGAACTGAAAATCTCGCCGGAATTGGCTGTATTGAAAATGTCGGTGTATTAAAAAAACAACCAGTCAACGTTCTTATTCTGGCACTACCGGCTAAAAGTAGTATGGAAACAATCGAGCAGTTATGTCATCAGGGTGGCGGTGCAGAAGTAGTATATATAGTCGCAGGTGGTATTGGCGATGGTGCTGATCAAGATGGGTTCGGGGATAAATTATCGGCATTAATTTCCTCATATAGAGAACAGGAAAAATGGTGTCCGGCAATCGTCGGCCCTAATGGTCTGGGTATGTTACTGTCACCACTAAAGTTAAACAGCCTCTTTATTCCCCAGCGCAAGCTTAATGTAAATTTTAATCCTGAGTCTCAGGTTGCATTGATTAGTCAAAGTGGTGCATTTCTTATTACCCGGTTATCCCGCCACTCAAACTTAAGCCTTAAATATGGTTTTTCAATTGGTAATCAACTGGATATGAAATTATCAGATTTTATGTCGTTGATGGCGCGTGACAAGTCTGTGCGGGTATTGGGAATATATGTGGAGGGGTTTGTTGATGGCGATGTCTGCTCTGTGGCCAAGCTGGTTAAGCAGTTTAGAGCAGAAAACCGTCATGTTGTAATATATAAAGGAGGACGTTCCCAACTGGGACAGGCTGCAGCAGCGGGGCATACAGGCGCTATGACTGGTGATTATCATGTTCAGAAAAGGTTGCTGCATAAAGCAGGAGCGGTGATTGTTGAGTCATTTAACCAGTTTAATGCGGTATTCAAATGGATGGCGGCGTACCCTGATTTACACACTCTGGGTAAGCTAGCTATTGTGACTAACGCTGGATACGAAACTGTGGGAAGTGTCGATATTCTAGGTGATAATGATTCGGGTCGGTTATACGAATTTAATCAGGATAATACTGAGCAATTAACCAGAATATTACAGCGGCATAAACTTCAGGGATTAGTTGCCCCTTCAAACCCGCTTGATCTAACCCCAATGGCTGATGAAGCCGCTTATCTGGACAGCGTCAGTGCAATGATTGATTTTGGTGCAGGCGTGGTCATGTTAGGACTGGTTCCATTATCAGAACAACTGGACACCCATCAACTTACTCAGGCGGAGGAGTTTGCCGGGAAGTTAAAGAAGCTGGCTGATTACAGTGGTCGATTAATTGGCATAGTGATAGATGCCGGTGTTCCATATCAACAATATAAGTCAGTGTTTGAACGCCATGGATTTCCAGTGTTTGATGGTATGGATATGGGAGTTTTAGGCATCAATGTTTTAAAACGGAGCCGCTAGATAGTCGCTTACATGGTTCGTTTTTCAGTCGCGATATATTGCGTTATCGCAATATATCGTATCAACATATTCTGCTATAAACCTTTACTGGTTATTTTTTTAATCAAAATGCCGTTATTTTACTGTTTTTAATAACAATGACGGGATTTTCATTATTGGCAGATAATATGCATTGTTTACTTTTTCCGTGAAGCAGGTCCAGTCTGCAGGGTTAAAATGAACAATAAAACAGAAATTAATAAAAAAAGTCTTGTTATTATTGGAGGCGGCTTTGCTGGTTCTACATTAGCAAAAAAGCTGGAAAGCAGCCTTCCCGATAACTGGGATCTTTATTTACTCAGTGAAACTAACTTTATCACCTTCAATCCCCTGCTCCCCGAAGTTGTTGGGGCTTCTATTTTACCGGGGCATGTTCAAGCTCCGATCAGGCAGATGCTTAACAGAACACTGATTCGAATGGTCACCGTTGATAAGGTTGATGTAGAGCAAAAGAAGATTTATTACCATGATCAGCAGGAAGCCAATGAAATTCAGTACGACCAGCTTGTTTTTGCAGCTGGAGTAAGGGCAAACCTGTCAATGGTCAATGGTATGCAGGAACACAGTCTTCCATTGAAGACTGTGGGTGATGCTGTTTTTATTCGTAACACTATTGTTGAAAGACTTGAACAAGCAACCATTAACCCTGACCCGATGAGACGTAAAGAGCTAACGACTTTTGTCATTATCGGTGGCGGTTTTAGCGGGGTTGAAACCGCAGGAGAGCTTGAAGATTTTTTAAAAGCGGCCAATAAGTACTATAAAAATGTAAAATACGAAGACTGTAAAGTCATTCTTTTACATGGCACAGAACGTCTTCTTCCAGAGTTATCTGAAAAACTTGGCCGACAAACGGAAAAACTCTTTGCTCGCAGAAATATCGATGTTCGTTTAAATACCAAGGCAGTAAGAATAGAGCGCGAGCGAGTAATTCTTGCTAACGGCGAAATAATTGCTGGTGCCACCATTATTAGCACTATCGGTACAACTCCCCATCACTTTACTCAGAATGAACAGTTGCCAATTAACCGGGGTAAGATTTGTGTAGAAGCAGATATGTCGGTGGTTAATAATAATGAATTATGGGCGCTTGGTGACTGTGCTATTGTGCCAAACAATTATAACGATACAATTTCCCCACCAACTGCTCAATTTGCCGATCGGCAAGCTCGATTGCTTGCTAAAAATATTGTGCGCAAGTTAAAGGGTAAAGCAACAGAGAATTTCTCATATCGCCCTATGGGAATGCTTGCATCCATTGGCCACAACAAAGCCGTGGCAGAAATTTTCAATATTCGCATTTCTGGCTTTATTGCATTTTTGATCTGGCGCGGCGTTTATCTGCTTAAAGTTCCAACGCTGGCTAGAAAGGTAAGGCTTTTTCTTGAATGGACATGGGCAATGTTCTTTCCACCAGATATATCACAC
>CBDUHU010000083.1:0-10211 GCA_965366725.1 uncultured Kangiellaceae bacterium | reverse complement strand
AGCTAAATCTCTACACGTAGAACCTTCGCATTGTTGATCAAAATTAATAATTCCAAGAATATCGGGAGTGTCAAGAAGTGCAGTGTTCCAGGTTATCATAGAGTATTGTTGAGCAGAAACTGAGGCCGAAAATATAAATAAAATGAGTGAGCAATAAAAGAGACAAGTTTTTTTAATATCCATTTTTAAAATACCTTTAGATTATAGTTTTTATAAATCACTATCTGATATTGGTTAGTGATAAGACCCAATGCCTGTTTTAGGCAAATATGAGGCTAGTACTACATCAATCATCTAACCCCTGAGTATGAATATTATAAATAAAATAAGAGTGGGGCGGAACAATCAGGGTCACCATCGTTAATTCTGCCTGCTATCCATCAGTAACCTGTGACAATATATCTGCTAACAGGCTTAGTAAATATATACAAAATGGAAAAGTTAAATAAGTAACTTTTAAGGTATCTTCGTTGGTATATTATGTCAATCGGGTTGACGGTAAGCTGCAAGAACTTTGATAAAATCGAAAGGTTGGGAGTGATAGTAATTCTGAATCTATTATTGGTCACACTAGAATGCGGAGAGCTTCTCCGCATTCTATATTTTTCTGATTACAAACCTAACACTGATTTTCCTTGTTTGAAGACAATATCAACCGGAATATTTGCTTCTTCCAGTCGGCTAAGATCCTTTGCCAGCTGCTCACTAATGATCCCTTTTGTTGATAGAAGTTTAACCGCGCCTTCATAATCACCGTTACCCTGAAGAGTAAGGATAAGCTTTGATAGTTCGTTCATTGCAACAGTCATAGCGTCAAAATTCACTCGATAATGTCCGGTTTTTTCGTTTCGACTAAAAGCTTCGAGTTCTCGGAAAAAGTTAAAGCGAATCATATTAGCTTTTCCATGTGCACTAGAAGCGCCAAAGCGTACACTGCGGAAAATACCTGCTAAAAAGGTAACATAATTGTCCATTAGTTTTCCTTCTGTGATATCACCACTTTCAAAAAGTTTAGATACCATATATAACCCAAGTATATCCGCTTTTCCTTCCTCAAGAGAGGATGCGGTTTCTTTAAGGCTGCTTCGTACCGTTCCTTTACCATCAAGGGTGTTCTTAATTCCCAGCCCGTGAGCAACTTCATGGAACATGGTGTTGGCGAAGAAAGCGTCAAAGGTAATGAATTGTCGCTGGTCTTCGGCAATTAATTCATTAGCAATCGGCACTAATATATTGTCAAACTTGGCTTTCATCGCATTTTTTAACTGTAATCTTCTGGTTCCTTTTGCCAATTGGACTTCCTCGTCGTTTGGCAAGTTAATCGCGATAGTTTTTGAACCAGCGTTGCTATGCCCCGCATAATAAACAACATCATAGGCATTTAGATCAGAGTCTGTACCTGGCTTTTCCCGCTTATATTTTTCTTCAACTGGCAAGCCTTGCTGTAATTCAGGTAAAAATGCTGCGTATCGAGCCAGTTTTTTACTCCACTTTAGATCTTTGATCAATACATATGCTTCGTAAGAAGCTCTATACCCGAATAATAAATCTTCGTAAGTTTCAATAGGTCCGATGACTAGTTCAACCGGGTTAGATTTCATATCCATCCAGGCAAAGTCACTTTGCTGAAACTTGTCATTGACTAACGCTTCTGCTCGAAGTTTCAGATAATTTTTAAATTCTTTATTATCAGCAAGCTTTGAAGCTTCTATTAACAGGGCGGCTGTAGCTTTTAATTCTTGTGCATATTCTTGATGGAAAGGAACACTGTAGAGTGCAGCATTTTCATCCCTTTTTAAGATTGAATATAAACCTTTTGCATCGACAATATTAGCATTGGCCAATTCATCGGTACTCATATCTGTAGGGTAAAAATTAGCACCTAGCGGTTTTGCTGAATAGTTAGGCAAAAATGGTTTATCTCCATCTAATCTGTCCCAGGGACCGTAGTTAATATCTGCAAAGCGGCGAGCTTCTTCATCTGCAATACTGTTTAAAAAGGCTTCCTTATCACCGAATGCCTGCTTCCAGAATAGATCATCCATGATGCTTGAAGCATCAATTAACAAGGCGATCATTTTCCTTTGATTTTCAGATAAATGGGTCAGATCACTATTTAATTCAACTTGTTTATAAATATTAAACCGAGGATTGGACGCTATCTTAGTTGTTGTTTTATTATTTGAGTTATCTATTGCGCTTCAACGGTTGTTGTTTCTTCTGCCGTTTGTGGTTGTTTTGTTTCTTGGTTACAACCGAGCAATAGGATGCTAATTGTGGCAATAATTATCAATTGATGTTTCATTTTCCCTCCTGTATTGGTTAATTTCAGATTCCCAATAATATACCGGATTAGAATATTACCATTTTATAGCCTTTAATTCTCTAACATTGTTATTGCATGCTCGAAAATTGATAGTTCAGCCGTGATTCATTTTGAATGGTGTTTAATGAACTCATATTGATCAAATATTGGAGCTTATTGATGAAAAAAACACTACTTTTAATTGCTACAATGATTCTTGCTGGCAGCATGACCGCTGAATTAAGAGCAGAACAAAATTTATCGTACAGTGAAACTCATAAAAAATCTGTATCGGTAAAGCAAAAAAAGGACAGACAGTTAATTGAGTCTGGGGATATTTCCATAAGTCGTCGTCAGGAAGGTCTAAAGACTCGTTCAAAGACTGATGATTTAGAGTCTTCAGCGAAATTGAAAAAGCGAATAGTTTCAGCAGAAATAAATAGCCAGGCCAACTCTTTTGAAATATATGACTCATGGATTAGCTTTGAGCTGGACGAAGATAATGATGGGTATTACAGTCAGTTTAGCGTGAATTTTGATGCGGATTACGCGCCTGGTCATGCCGATGTATATGCAGATATTTTTATCAGATCTGAAGGAGAAGAATGGTATTTGCTGCATGAAACGGATATTTTCAGTATTTATTCAACAGAGTCTGACGATTTGTATAGTGTTTCAATTGCATTGAATTCTGACTTTCCAACTGGGCAATATGATATTTTAATTGATCTTTATGAAGCCGGTGTTAGTGGTATCGTTGCAACAGCTGAACACGATAATGATTCAGACCTCTATGGGTTATTTCTTGAAGATCAACTGCATGAAATCAGTGGCGAGAATACAGATATCAGTTTTGTTGCTTCAGAGTTGTTTGCTGACCTTGATTTTGATGGTTATTACACAAAACTCACTTTGGAATATGATATAGAAACAGATATTGGGGGACGAATCGTATATGCCGAGGTTGAGTTATATGATACACAAACCCAACAGTTAAGAGTTATTACAACGGTTGATTTTCAATTAGGTAATCAAACAGAGTTTATTGATTTAGTTTTTAACAGTGGTTATATATCGTCTTTATATGATGTTGGAATTCAACTAGTTGACGTTTCCAGCGGAGAAGTTTTAGCCAGTGCAGGACAGGATTTCTCGTCACTTAATTTATTACCAATAGAGTCAGAAGAGTATGATTATGTTGACCATGTGATAGATGTTGAAGTCTCAGGTGGCGGTAGTTTTGGGCTGGGATATTGGTTAGTGGGCGCTTCCTTATTATTGATTAGAAGGCGCTTTGTTAAGCCTGTTTAATGACTTATCAATCAGGGCTTATAAAGAATTAATTATAAGCCCTGATATTTTTCCAATCCAGGATAGTACTTTCTAAATATTAAAGACTAGTTACAGCAGGCTAGTTTAAAATCAATATCATCTCTTAACGGGATCTTTTTATGAAGATCATCAAACTGCATAAAATGTATGCTACTTCTGTGTTTTCCACAACTAAATTCAGGAAACATTCCGCTAATTTCATTAATTTTAATTCTGAGTAATTGGGCCGGATTTTCCGCGGTGTCAATCATAAAACTACCTAACAATGCTTGTTTATCAACCCATTGACCGGAATCACGAATAATTCTGAGAATGACTTCGATACTGGTTTTGACTGCTTTTATATCGTTAAGCCAGGTTTTTAGCTTTAATTGCCGATCACGATGAGGGCTATTCAAAAATAAATAGAGATCCGGACAATCAAATGAGCAAGCGCCTCCAGGGATACTCAGACGATGTTTTATTGAATCCATAAAAGGAGACTTACGAATTTTTTCACCAAATTTTCCCTGATATTTAAGAACCCATTGGTGCAACTGCTCAATCTGATTAAGGAAGTTGTCAAGTTTGCCAGAGTCAACACTCGGATTTTCTTTCAGTAAGGTAAATTTCTCTGATAATCTGGCCAGTTCTTTGATAAGTTCAGAGCGGGTATCACCACGTTCCAATATTTCCAGAATTTCAATAAATAACTTAAGTGCGTGTAAATGACTATCAGCATGAGTCGCCAGCCGATTACGTTCAAATTGGCAAAATAAAGTTTCGAGTCTTAGAAAACCTCTAATGTGTTCTTTTAATGGGTATTCAAACAGTAGCATACAGGATCTTTCACTATTGATATTTGCCTCAATATTCATCACTCTTCCTTGTATAAAAATAGGGGGACTAATCGATTTTTTTACTTAATGACAAGTAATAATTATGGAGCACTGTCACTTGAGATTCAAGTGCCTGCATGGTTCCATTGTTATCGATAATATCATCAGCATGATTGAGTTTTTGTTGTCGACTGGATTGGTTATTGATAATTACCTGTGCTTGTTGCACCGTAATGGAATCTCTTTGGCATAGTCGACTAATCTGGTTTTCCAGAGTAACATCAACCACAAGAATTTTATCAACAAAATGAGCCAGATGAGTGGGAATGTCTCCGTGGATGTTAACTAGTAATGGAATATCCAGAATGACATAAGGTGATTTTACTAATAATAATTGTTTATTAATTTCTGTTGAAACTTCAGGGTGCGTCAGTTGGTTTAGCCAGTTAAGATCTTCAGCTGAATTAAATACGATTTGTCCTAACTTCTTTCTGTTAAGACTACCATCATCAAAGAATATTGAAGCACCAAATCTGTTTCTGAGTGTTGAAAGTAACGGGGCATCCGCTTTAAAAAGATCCCTGGCTATTTTATCAGCATCAATGATATCAATATTTAAGCGATCAAAAATCTGACTGACTTTTGATTTGCCGGATGCAATACCACCAGTCAATCCTACTCTTAGCTTTTTCATTAGCGCTTATTTCCAGCTTAGCCTGGTGTGACAATGCGCATGTATTGATGAAATAGTTCTTCACCCCAGACAAAAGTAAGCCATCCGGCAACCGCTAAATAAGGGCCAAATGGAATTTTGGTTTGAGAATCTTTATTTTGAATTAACAATAATCCACCGCCAATTATGACACCTACTCCAGCTGAGAGAACTACCACAATTGCCAACTTTTGCCATCCGACCAATGCGCCAATAACTGCCAATAACTTAAAATCACCATAACCCATTCCTTCTTTCCCGGTGATTAATTTGAATAGCCAGTAAACGCTCCAGAGAATTAAATAACCTGCTACAGCGCCGATTATCGCATCTTCGAGAGGAATGTACGTTGTGCTTATTGCTAGTAATAACGCGAGCCATACCAGCGGTAGAGTCATTGTGTCGGGAAGTATCTGGTGATCAATATCAATAAAGCTCATGCCGATGAAGTATGCAGTTATCAATAGTGAAAAAACTAGTGGCCAGCCATAGCCAAAGCGATAAGCACAAATTGCAAAACAAACGCCCGTTAGCAATTCGACTAACGGGTAGCGAATTGAAATTGGCGTTCGACAGCTGCGGCATTTGCCTCTTAAAAACAGATAGCTAAGGATTGGAATATTTTCCAGCGAGGTAATTTTATGTCCACACTTTGGGCAGGCTGAGCGAGGCACAACCAGATTAAATTTCTCTGGTTGTTGATCGATTGGCTGCTTGGGTGGAGTTAGCTTATATCCGCGGTCAGTCAGAATTTCTTTTGCCATTTGCTCCCACTCTCTAAAAAGAGTGATGGGATATCTGAATATAACAACATTAAGAAAGCTACCGACAAGTAAGCCGAATATCAGAATTGTTGTAATAAGAAGCCATGCGTTAGCTTCGAGTATCATTAAGATCTCAGTCATTATTTTTTCACATCAAAGTCAGCAGTTAAATTATTAGTTAGCCTACAACATTTCCTAACTGGAATATAGGCAAGTACATTGCGATAATCAGTCCACCGACTAAAACACCAAGTACTGACATTATTAATGGTTCTAGCAGGGCACTAAGACCATCCACTGCATCGTCAACTTCTGCTTCATAAATATCAGCTATTTTGGCTAACATCGCATCAATTGAACCCGACTCTTCACCGATACCAATCATCTGTACGACCATATTAGGAAATACACCGGTCGATTGCATCGATAGATTCATTTGCATACCGGTTGTTACTTCATCTCTTATTTGCAATATAGCATCCCTGTATAGGGCGTTTCCGGAGGCACCAGCAGCAGAATCAAGCGCTTCAACTAATGGTACACCAGCGGCAAAAGTAGTTGATAAGGTTCTAGCAAATTTTGCGACCGCGGCTTTGTGTAAAATTACGCCAATGACCGGCACCTTCAACAGTAATTTATCTTGTTGATCTCTCACTTTCTTTGAGCTTCGATGCAATCTTTTGTAGAACATGCTAATGCCAATAAAGGCAAATAGAAAAATGTACCAGGACTTTTGTAAATATTCAGAAATACCAATGACAAATAGTGTGAAGGCAGGCAAATCTGCACCAAAACCCTGGAAAATTTCTTTAAACTGGGGAACCACTTTCACTAACAAAATAGCGGTTACAACAACCGCAATAACAACAACAGCAATCGGGTAACTAAGCGCCTTTTTTATTTTTGATTTGAGAGCTTCAGTTTTCTCTTTATAAGTCGCTATTCTATCAAGCATACTCTCTAGAGAGCCTGACTGTTCACCTGCTTCAACCAGATCACAGAATAAATCATCAAAGTACTTAGGATTTTTACGTAAAGAGTCCGCCAGGCTATTTCCTGATTCGATATCAGCCTTAACGCTTAATAACAAATGATTGAACCAGAGGAACACCTGCTTTCATCATTACCGCAATTTGACGGGAAAAAATTGCAATGTCTTTAGTCTCTACTGGCTTGCCTTTACCTCCGCCAAAAAGTGGTGCTGCTTTTTTGGTCACTTTAATGGGGCTAATGCCTTTCTTTCTTAAATGAGCTTTGACCATTGCTGGATTTTCACCAGTCATCTCACCATTAACCTTAGCGCCTTTTTTATCCGCGCCTTCCCAGGCGTAGTTATGTTGCTTTGGGGCTTTTGCTTCTTTACGCCTTTTGCTGGTTTTGCGCTCTGATTTTATTGCTTCTACAGCCATGGTATTGTGTCCTATCTCTAGAATTTATTTCATTAACCTAATGTTGCGTCACCCGGTTTACTTCCTCTAAAGAAGTAACTCCCTGCATCACTTTTAATAATGCTGAACGGTGCAAGTCATTGACACCTTCTTTAGCGGCTTGATCGGCAATATCAATTGCATTACCACCTTCCATAATGATTCGACCCATAGCTTCAGAGAACTTCATAACTTGATAAACACCCACCCTACCTTTATAACCGCCTGTACAACTATCACAACCGACTGGTTCAAATATTTTGAATGTTCCCACTTCATTTTCGTCATATCCTGCTTTTAAAAGAGCTTCCTTAGGTAGTGATACTTCTTTTTTACATTTTTCGCAAAGTCGTCTGGCTAATCGTTGAGCGATTACCAGATTCACACTGGTGGCCAGATTAAACGGCGCTACACCCATGTTGATCATACGTGTTAAGGTTTCCGGTGCACTATTAGTATGTAGTGTTGATAATACAAGGTGACCTGTTTGAGCCGCTTTTATTGCAATTTCAGCAGTTTCCAGATCTCGAATTTCACCAACCAGAACAATATCGGGATCCTGACGAAGAAAAGATCTCAGAGCAGAGGCAAAAGTGAGTCCCTGTTTGGGATTAACATTAACCTGATTTACCCCTTCAAGATTTATTTCAACTGGATCTTCCGCAGTTGAGATATTTCTTTCGGGCGTATTAATGATGTTAACAGCTGTATATAGGGAAACCGTTTTACCACTACCGGTAGGGCCGGTTACCAGAACCATGCCTTGTGGTTTATGAATTGCGTCTATAAAGAGTTCTTTTTGCTCATCTTCATACCCCAATACTTCTATTCCAAGCTGTGCAGCAGCAGAATCAAGTATCCTCATTACAATCTTTTCACCAAAAAGAGTCGGTAGAGTACTCACACGAAAATCGATTGATTTATTTTTTGATAGTTTTAGTTTTATTCGTCCATCCTGTGGCATACGTTTTTCAGAAATATCCAGTTTAGACATAACTTTCAGACGCGCCGCAATCTTGCCCGCCAGGTTGATTGGAGGACTGGCGACTTCGGCAAGCATTCCATCTACTCTGAAACGAACTCGATATCTTTTCTCATAGGGTTCGAAATGCAAATCGGAAGCACCTTTTTTAATTGCATCAAGTAATATCTTGTTAACAAATCGAACAATTGGCGCATCATCAGCACTCGGTTCGGAATCTTCTTCTTTCTTATCTTCATCGACAGCTTCTAAATCGAGATCTTCAAAATCAGATTCATTGAAACCTTCGTTCTCTTTTTCATCGATAATTCTTTCGATGGCATTGGTCAGCTTTTTTTCATCAACTAATATTGCTTCTGTGGTTAGTCCTGAATGAAATTTAAATTCATCGAGTGCAGATAGATTGGTTGGATCTGATACTGCAACATAAAGCCTCTTTCCTCTTTTGAATAATGGAATAGCGTGGTGTTTGGTAATTAAATCTTCGCTGATGACATCGACAGGTATTTGTTCGACATCCATTGCTGCTAGATCAAACAGGGGAACGCCAAATTCAGATGATGCCGATAAGGCTATATCGTGAGACTTCACCAGGTTGCTTTCGACCAGGTAGCTAACTAACTTACTCTGTTTCTTTTGGGTTTTCGCGATAGCATCGTGGGCTGTAGGCTCATCAATTAAGCCATCTTGAATAAGTCGTTTAGCTAAACCACTGAGTACAGCGTTTGATTGAAAGCTTGCCATGTTATTTTGATTATTTCCTTGCGGTAGTAAAAATTGTGGCTTTGGTTGAAAATTAACCAGTAAGCTAGCTGATATTGCTATGAGTATAGATTGGTTGGTAATATATTTCACCTTTTATTGTTAGAAAACAATTAGATAACTAAAAAGAACATGGGGAATTCTGTTATTTTGGTTAAAGATTGTTCGACATTAGAGCTGCTTTATATCGTCGAGGTATCTCTTTTTTGAGTTTTTGAAATAAGACTAAGCCGTTGAGATAGCTATACAGTTTATTTTTCAATGGCATTGGTTTTAACTAACTGGGGATTTGATACTGGGGATTACTGAAACATAATTAAGTGACATTATTCATACAGATTATCGGGTGAATTCATCATCCGATTGCAGAAATTAAGTTTAAGTCATTGAAATTTAATAATTTAATTAATCTCAGTATTATTCAATACTATCGCTCAGATAAGTTGCTTATCTAGTTGATGTATGAAGTTTAACCAAAGAGTCTGTTTCGCGATTATGGTTTGGCAAGACTGCCGTATCAATCATTTGCTATTAATTTTATTGATAATTTTTCAATAGAGCTCAATACGGTCAGGGTAAACTTTAACTGACTAAGTACAATTTGAGGGTTTATATTTAGCAACCAGAGTCGAGCTACAAGTCCAACTTCCAGAAGCAGGATCCCTATCTAAAGTGATTGTTTGAGTATTAAAGTGGTCTGGATTACCATTTTTTGCGGTACAGACAATACTATCTACATTAACCACAACATCGCAGTAACTGGTACTTGCTAAAATACCAATAAATCCTGTATCAGTAGAGGTTGTTGAAGGGGTTTTGTCCAGATGTTTAGCCACTTCAAAGCCAATTTTTCCTGATGTCAGTTCCGAAAGGGCTGAGGTTGCCTGACTTCTAATCGTATAGTCCTGATAGGCTGGCAGGGCAATTGCCGCTAGAATACCGATAATTGCAACAACAATCATCAATTCAATTAATGTAAAACCACTATATTGAGTTTTCACTGATCCCCTCCGAAGCTCTATGGACGTTAATTTTATTAAAGTGTGGGTTTAAAAAGAAAGTATAAAAGAAGGTATAAAAAAGGCGCCGTAGCGCCTTTATATCAGGTC
>CBDUHU010000082.1:0-10216 GCA_965366725.1 uncultured Kangiellaceae bacterium | reverse complement strand
AGTGCTTTCCAGAAGCTTTCCGGTAATGAAAAATTATAATGAACACCAGCAATCGTCTGCATAAAACGTCCGTACCTTACACCAAGACCTAGCCGATAAATTTCTTTCATCTGACCGCTGTTTGAGTGACCATAACGGGCAATTGGAATATCCTTTTCTTCATCCATTATGCACGGCATACTGGTTGACCAAAGAAGCTCATCACCCAGGTTCTGGTAAACAAACTGATGGATTTCAGTCAATTCTTGCAAAGGCCTCAACCGCTCGCTGGAAGCCTGAGTAATAAATTCAGGCAGTGCTTCAGAATAGTCAGTGGTGATATACGAATTGGTTAAAGTTGCACCAAGTGCCTCAGGATGAGCTTTTTTGGATAAATGGCCATCGGGGAGTATACGAAGACTTTCTTTTTCGATACCGCGTTTTATTCCAGTCAGATGCTCACTTAATGAGCGGGCAAGTAATAAATCAGGGATTTCCAGAAGTTGCATAATAGCTCGCTTTTCCTTCCTTTGTGAATCAATCAGTTAAATTGGTATGGAGCTAAGTTTGATGGGTGATGACAAAGCGGTCAAGTGTTGACAGTGAAATAGCTGAATGTTTATATTAATAATTGAGTAACACTATATTACAAACACTTTCCGATAGGAAAATATGGACATCGAATAAACCAACTAGTAATTAAGTGGTTCTATAATCAGCTCATGCAACCTTTGATTGGCCCATTGCTTGCGCCGAGTGACTAACACTGTCAGGGTGATGGGTCGGCGCAGAATTTTGCATGATCGCCAGTAATTCAGCTTCTGCTGGCGCTATCTCACAAGATTCAACGACTTCACTAATAGTTGCCCCGCGAGCAAGTAAAAGACCCGCTTGCTGGTATACTTTTTCATCGGTTCCCTGATGCTCCTTTTGCTCTTGAACGCTCTCTACATTGGCGATTTCTCGAGAGACTTTACTGATTTCACGTCCCATTCCAAGATGACCACGATTCATTGCTCGAAACTCATTTTCCAGATTATATAATTTTTTACTTAATCTAAGGAAAGCCCGCCGAAAGTAAAACCCTCCAACTAAACTAAAAACACAAAGCAGTACAGAAAAGACATTAAAAGGCGATGCCTCTGATATTATTTGAAAAAACCAGTTATTCATAGATTACGCTCACAATTTTGTTTGTATCAGTCACCTGTTTACAATCTACCCGAGCGCTCTATGCAAAAGCTTGTTTGGTGGCCCGGTACTAATAATCGAGGAAGTCCAACTCATCCCACTCTTCTTCACCCAGTAACTTATTAAGATCAACCAGAATGAGCAGTTCTCCGTCGCGATGCGAAACCCCCTGGATGAACTTTGCAGACTCCTCATTGCCTACGTTTGGTGTTGTTTCTATTTCTGAGCGTTTTAAATAGACGACTTCGGCCACTGCATCAACCAGAATTCCTATAACCTGATGGTTAGTTTCAATAATGACAATACGCGTATTGTCAGTTAACTCGATTGGAGCCAAGCCAAACCGCTGACAAGTATCTATCACGGTTACCACATTCCCACGTAAATTAATGATACCGAGCACATAAGTCGGTGCACCGGGAACTGGAGCAATGTCCGTAAAACGCAAAACCTCCTGCACTTGCATTACGTTAATACCGTAAGTTTCGTTAGCTAAACGAAAGGTAACCCACTGCAATACTTCATCATTGTCAGCTTCTTTATTGGCGATAAAATTTTCGTCTGCACTCACAAGCTAAATTCCTATTAGTCAGATTTTTGTCGGTATTACCTTAAATTCAGCCTCAAACTAGATAAAGGCAATATTTGTACCAAAATTGGGTTTTGGTTGCAAAGATAGCGATATACACTTGTTAAAAGCGTTTCTACACGCCTGATACACTTATAAATATAGACAATTTTCAAGAAGTTGCTTTTTTTTATCCAAAAGGCCTTACATAATATTTAGCTATACCAAAAAATTGACGCTTGACACCTATTAGTACTTTCGGATACCTTACTAGCCATGAAAACGACACAACTCAATCACACAATTATATTCCATTGGTGGCGAAGCCCAGACTTATAAGGGTTCGCAAATGATGTCGTATTGCCCTGAATTATCTAAATACAATTCAGGCCAATAGAAAATAAGAATATCAGCAAGCCCGTCAGAGAAATCTAACGGGCTTTTTTATTGCAAAAAATAATGAAAATACAATGAAACTAATGAATATATCAATCAATAGAATAACTAATACCATAGCAACACAGTGGTGGTGGTACTCATTTCGCTTGAGTGGGTAACTGTTGCCAAAAGATTTATTTGACAGAAAACCCGCTTGATAGAGCGGGTTTTTTTTTACATGAAAAATTCGAAATTATTAAATTCAATCAAATGAGGAACAAAACATGATCATCGTATTAAAACCACAGGCTACTGAAGCTGATGCTAAAGAGATTCTTGGTAAAATAGAATCAGTTAACCTGAAACCACTGTTTATGCCAGGCACAGAACGAATTGTATTAGGTGCTCTGGGTGACGAGCGGATTCTCAATGGACTAAATATTTCAGCACACCCAATGGTTGAAAATGTTAAACCTATATTAAGTAATTACAAACAGGTCAGCCGGGAGATGCAAAGTCACGACACCCAGATAGACTTCTCAGGAGTTACCATTGGCGGAGGAACCTTTGCAGTGATAGCGGGTCCTTGCGCAATTGAAAATAGAGAGCAGATTATGAAATCTGCTGAATTAGCAAAAAGACATGGCGCTGTAGGATTAAGAGGTGGAGCTTTCAAACCACGAACTTCTCCTTATAGCTTTCAAGGTTTGGAAGAAGAAGGGTTAAAACTGATGCAAGAGGCATCTAAAGAATATTCTCTTCCCAGTGTTACTGAAATCATTGATGCTTCTCACGTTAGCTTATTGGAAAAATACGTTGATGCTTTTCAGGTTGGAGCACGAAATATGCAAAACTTTAAGCTTTTGAAAGCGGTAGGAAAAAGCCAGAAGCCAGTTATCTTAAAGCGCGGTATGTCAGCAACAGTTGAAGAATTATTACTTGCTGCTGAGTATATATTCAGTGAAGGCAATAAAAATGTCATTATCTGTGAACGAGGAATCAGAACTTACGAAAAATCTTACCGTAACACGCTTGATTTAAATGCCGTTGCTTATATAAAAACTAAAAGTCACCTTCCTGTTATCGTCGATCCTTCACATGGAACAGGCATTCGAGAATTAGTAGCACCAATGGCAAAAGCTGCTGTAGCATGTGGAGCCGATGGAATTATAGTTGAAGCCCATTATAACCCACAAATTGCCCTGTCCGATGGTGAGCAATCACTTGATGAATCTCAATTCGCAAAATTAATGAAAGAACTGACTCCTTTTGTTCACGCATCAGGTAAGGTATTAGCGTAATGTATATCGAGTCACTTCAAGAACAAGATGCTGCTAGTGAATTTAGCCCTACAGGCAGAGTCCAAACGATCAGTAAATCGATTGACTCTGATCTTGAACCGGTAGAAATATTTCAAAAGTTTAACGAGCAATCTAGCAGTAAGAACCGAATGTTACTTGAATCAAGTGACATCGGTTCACGCGAACACTTAAAAAGTATCATCCTGTTACAGGCGGCCATTAGAATTGAATGTAATGGCAGTGATGTTCGACTTAATGCACTGACCCAAAACGGACAAAATGCTTTACTTCATATTGTCAGTAGATTAAATCATAGATCAATGAAAGTGGAAAAATTGGCTAATTCACGAAGCATCAGTGTCCATTATTCAAAGGACAACGGATTTGTTGACGAAGATAGCAGATTAAAACAAATATCCAGCATCGATATATTAAGAACTATAAGAGAGAGTTTTTGTATAACCGGTAACAGTGATTATTCTATTTTTCTAAGTGGTATGTTTTCTTACGATCTTATTGCCTCATTTGAAAGCTTGCCTGAAGTTTACAATGGCAGTAATTCTTGTCCTGACTATGTATTTTATCTTGCCGAGAGTTTGTTGGTGATTGATCACCAACAAAACCAGAAACGTTTTTTATGCAATCATTTTTCAACTGATAAAAAACAATCCTCGCAAGAAGAAAAAACCTACTTTGAGTTGGCTCGTTCATTTGATAAATTAGAATCTCAACTAAGAGGATTTCAACCACCAAAAAGTAAAATAGAAACTGAGTTAAATAATTTTTCAGCCGATTGTGAAATCTCAGTAGATGTTAGTGATCTCAACTATCAAGCGATCGTTAAGCAGTTAAAACAAAATATAGTTGGCGGTGATATTTTTCAGGTTGTCCCGTCTAGAAGTTACTCTCTGAGATGTCACTCCCCTATAGAAAGTTACAAGGCATTAAAGCAGGCTAATCCTAGCCCTTATCTCTTTTTTATGTCAGATCAGGACTTTTCACTATTTGGAGCTTCACCGGAAAGTGCACTTAAATATGATCATCAGAGTAATCAGGTAGAGCTTTATCCCATCGCAGGTACACGTCCAAGAGGAAAAAAGGAAAGTGGAGAAATAGATCTGGACTTAGATGCACGTATTGAAACAGAGCTAAAACTTGACCAGAAAGAAGTATCGGAACATATGATGCTTGTTGACCTGGCACGCAATGATATCGCCCGGATTTCATTGGCCGGTACAACTCATGTACCTAAACTGCTCAATGTTGATAAATATTCACAAGTTATGCATCTGGTATCATGTGTTAAAGGAAGTTTACGACATGATTTAGATGCGCTTCATGCTTACCAGGCTTGTATGAATATGGGCACGCTCACAGGAGCTCCTAAAATAAAAGCAACAGAATTGATTCGTAAAGTTGAAGGAAAACGCCGCGGTAGCTATGGGGGTGCTGTAGGTTATTTAAATGGAAAAGGCGAGATGGACACTTGCATAGTGATCCGTTCGGCCTTTTATCGGGATGGGATTGCTCATATTCAAGCAGGAGCGGGAATCGTTTATGACTCCAATCCAGTGATGGAAGCTGAAGAAACCTACAATAAAGCTAAAGCGGTAATCAATGCCATTGTATACGCCAACCAACAATTTGGGGGAGCAAGTTAATGGGAAATCCTCTAAATGTGATCATGATTGATAATTATGACTCTTTTACCTATAACCTGGTTGATCAATTCAGATTAATTGGTGCCAAAGTTATTGTTTTTCGAAACAGCACACCGCTTGAAGAAATATTTAGCGAAGAAAGAATCAATAGTAAAAATACTTTGATTGTTATTTCTCCTGGTCCTGGTAACCCCGATAGCGCCGGTAATTCACTAGAAATAATTGCACGATTCTCCGGAAAACTTCCTATTCTTGGTATTTGTCTGGGTCATCAGAGTATCATCCAATACTTCGGTGGAAAAATTGAACAGGCGAAGCAAATCGTTCACGGAAAAGCTGACGATATAACGGTTCAGCCAATACCATCAAATAGCATCGACTCAACAACAGACAAAATATTTAGCGGACTTGGAACTTCTTTCAGAGCGGCCAGATATCATTCGCTTGTTGCAACAGAAGTTCCAGAAAACCTGACGGTTATTGCCCATTGCAAGAATGAACCTATGGCAGTAAGACATCAACAACACAAACTCCTTGGCTTTCAATTTCATCCAGAATCCATTCTTACTACTCAAGGAAGCAGGCTATTGAAAAATTCAATTACCTGGCTAATGGAAACGACTATTGATGAGACTGGTTAGCCGCATAAGGCCTTTTGGATGAATCATAAACCAGATGACATTCTTAATATAAATTATACAATTTCAAACTATTTAAAGAGAAAATAACAATGTCAAAAATACAGGAAAAAATTTTTCAAAAGCAACACCTGTCCCAACAGGAAGCTTTTGAGATTTTTAATCAGTTTATCAAGGGAGAAAAAGATCCAATCTCGATTACGGCAACACTGATTGCGCTGAAAATGAAGGGGGAACAACCGGAGGAAGTTGCCGGCGCAGCTAGCGCATTACGAAATAATGCCAGCTACTTCAGCCGTCCGGATTATTCCTGTGCAGACAGTTGTGGTACTGGTGGTAGTGGTAAACATACTCTTAATATTTCAACACTTGTTTCTTTTATTGCTGCGGAAAAGGGATTGAAGATGGTTAAACATGGTAATCGCTCTATATCCAGTAAATGTGGTTCCGCAGATGTTCTGGAACAACTTGGCGTCAATATTGAAATGTCTACAGAGGTTGCACGGCGATGTCTCGATGAGATTGGAGTTACCTTTCTTTTTGCACCACTTTATCATCGCGGCGTAAAACACGTAATGCCAATAAGGAATGCGCTCAAAACACGAACGATTTTTAACCTGCTTGGTCCACTGATTAATCCATCAGCCCCCGATTATCAGTTGATGGGGGTCTATTCTCCAGAATACTGTTACGCTGCTGCAGAATCGCTCAGATTATCTGGCTGCAAAGCAGCTATGGTTGTTCACAGCTGTGGTTGTGATGAGATAACCTTAGAAGGAAAAACGCATGTTGCCGAATTAGTTGACGGTAAGATAATAGAATACGATCTACTTCCGAGTGACTTTGGACTACCTGAAGCATCACTTGATAGCCTTGTCGGAGGTAGTCCTGAAGAAAATGCGAAAGCGTTTACAGGACTACTACAAGGAAAATCTTCAGCTGAAATAGTTAATACTGTTGCAGCTAATAGTGGTGCTCTTTTTTATCTTTCCGGCCATAGTAAATCCTTAAAGCAAGGAGTTGAAGAAGCTAAGGAAATCATTTTAAACGGCAGTGCTTACAAAAAACTACTAGCATTATCAGAACTAAGTCAGTCAGGAGTAGCGTTGTGAAAGATGTACTCGGGGAAATAGTTGAACATAAAAAGATAGAAGTCAATCAGCGAAAAGAGCAACTATCTCTTAACCAGCTCAAGCAAGGGCTTTCTCCTTCTGAGCGTAGTCTTTATCAGGCATTATCTAATAGACAATCAGATTTTATCTTTGAGTGCAAAAAGGCATCACCATCAAAAGGTTTAATCAGAGAAAACTTTGATCTTGATGAAATACTTGAGCAATATAAAGACTATGCAAGTGCAATTTCGGTACTGACCGATAAAAAGTACTTTCAGGGAGATTTTTCCTTTTTACAGAGGGCCAGTAAAAAGGTCAATTTACCCATACTCTGTAAGGATTTTTTTATTGATAGCTATCAGGTATATGAAGCGAGATACTATGGCGCAGATGCAATTTTATTAATGTTGTCAGTTCTCGATGATTCAACCTACTGTTTATTGGCAGAGGTGGCTAACTCTCTTAATATGGATATATTGACTGAAGTACATGATACTCAAGAATTAGCAAGAGCAATTTCTTTAGATGCGAAAATTATTGGAATTAATAACCGCAACCTGAAAGACTTGTCCATCGATTTAGCGACTACTGAAAAGCTCGCCAGTAAGTTATCAAATGAGCAGCTGGTAATCTCTGAATCTGGTATTTCTTCTCACCAGGATGTCAAGCGGCTTGCCCCACTGGTCAATGGTTTTTTAGTTGGTTCAAGTATAATGGCCAAAAAAGATATACGTAGTCAATGTAAAGAGCTGGTTTTTGGCAAAGTCAAAATTTGTGGACTAACTCGAGTTGAAGATGCAATTCAGGTTGACCGTTGTGGTGGTGTATATGGCGGATTTATTTTTTATCCTGGTTCAAAAAGATATATCGATATTGAACATGCTTCATCAATCATTAATAAAGTGCCACTCAAATATGTCGGTGTATTTGTTAACCAAGAACTGGAACAAGTAATCAAGCATGTTGATAAGCTGAAGTTACATGTGGTTCAGTTACATGGAAGTGAAACTATTGATTATATTAGAGAACTAAGAAGTCGACTGCCTACTATAAAAATATGGAAAGTTATTCATGTGAACCAATCAATTGACTTTGTAAAAATTCAGGAAGTTGACCAATATTTGCTAGATACTTTTAGTATCGATGAATATGGTGGAACAGGAAAGTCTTTTGACTGGAAATTATTAAAAGAAGCAAAGGCTGACGACTTCATCATCGCAGGAGGGATTACTCCGGAAAATATTATTCAGGCATCGAATGTTGGCGCCTTTGCAATTGACTTGAGTTCAGGAGTCGAGTCGACACCTGGAATAAAAAGCCCAGACAAGATTGCTCTAACATTTAATCAAATAAGAGCGTAACTCAATCGCAAATAATAGAATCAATATACTAAATGATTAAGCAGGTAAATATAATGACAAAATTAGATCGATATTTTGGGGATTTTGGTGGAATGTATGTCCCAGAATTATTAGTTCCGGCATTATTGCAATTAGAAGAAGCTTTTGTATCAGCACAACAAAGTGAAGATTTTCAAAAAGAATTTCAATCACTATTAGTCAATTATGCAGGTCGTCCAACCCCGCTAACTTTGACCAGAAACCTATCGCCCAATGATAAAGTTAAAATCTATCTGAAAAGAGAAGATTTACTGCATGGCGGAGCCCATAAAACTAATCAGGTTTTGGGACAGGCATTACTCGCAAAACGCATGGGGAAAACTGAGATTATTGCAGAGACAGGTGCTGGTCAACACGGTGTTGCCACAGCAATAGCCTGCTCATTACTGGGACTTAAATGTCGCATTTATATGGGTGAAGTCGACTGCAAACGCCAGCAGCCTAATGTTTTCAGAATGGAATTGATGGGGGCTACCGTCATTCCAGTAACCGCAGGAAGCGGCACACTCAAAGATGCTGTTAACGAGGCATTAAGAGACTGGTCGGCATCTTATGCTAATAGCCATTACTTACTAGGTACTGCGGCGGGTCCGCACCCTTTCCCAACCATGGTACGGGAATTTCAGAAAATGATTGGAGAAGAAGTCCATAAGCAAATGATAGAGCAAGAAGGCAGACTGCCTGATTATGCTATTGCCTGTGTAGGCGGAGGCTCAAATGCTATTGGCTTGTTCGCTGATCTTATCGACAAGTCAGAAGTCAAATTAATTGGTGTAGAACCGGCCGGAAAAGGTCTGGATACAGATCAACATGGAGCAACTTTAAATAAAGGAAAAAAAGGGATTCTACATGGCTCACATACTTATGTTATGCAGGATAATGAAGGACAAATAGAAGAATCTTATTCTGTTTCTGCGGGTCTGGATTATCCCGCAGTTGGTCCTCAACACGCTCATCTTAAGTCAATTAAGCGCGTAGAATATGTTGCAATTACCGATCAGGAAGCACTTGCAGCTTTTAAAAAATTATCAAGTTGTGAAGGGATTATTCCTGCGCTTGAATCCTCTCATGCTTTAGCATACGCACTAAAACTATCACAAGAGGTACCTGACGGTTCAATCATTGTTGTTAACCTTTCAGGTCGAGGTGATAAAGATCTCGACTATGTAAGAAGTATAGTTGCAAACGAAAATAAATCTTAAATATTAGTTTTATCGAAAACAGGAATTACAAAATGACTAACCGTTATGAAGTTTGCTTTGAACAACTGAAACAACGTCAACAAGGTGCGTTTGTTCCCTTTGTAATGCTCGGTGATCCCGATCTGGAAGTAAGTTATAAAATCATTACAACCTTAATTGAAAATGGCGCAGATGCTCTGGAGCTGGGCCTTCCATTTTCAGATCCTATCGCTGACGGTCCGGTGATTCAGTCTGCCGCAATCAGAGCATTAAAAAATGGCGCAACAGTATCAAAATGCTTTAAGTTAATAAAATCAATCAGAGACGATTACCCGGAAATTCCTATCGGTCTGTTAGTCTATTCTAACTTAGTCGTGGGAAACTCTATTGATAATTTTTACAGTCAGGCACAAGAATCAGGGGTAGATTCAGTTCTGGTTGCTGATGTTCCAATCATTGAATCTGCACCATTTATCAGCAGTGCAGAAGCTCATAATATCGCGCCAATATTTATCGCGACCCCTAATGCTGATCAGAAAACCCTTAAAGAAGTTGCAAAGCGAAGTCGTGGCTACACTTACCTGTTAAGCAGGGCTGGCGTTACCGGAACTGAAGTAAAAGCAGAAATGCCAGTAGAGGGCATCATAGAATCACTAAAGAACTTTGCTGCTCCTCCCAGTTTGCTGGGTTTTGGAATATCCACTCCAGAGCAGGTAAAACAAGCTTTAATTTCTGGCGCTGATGGCGCAATTTGCGGTTCGGCAGTGGTCAAAATAATCGAAGATAATTTAACTAATTGTAGTCAAC
>CBDUHU010000081.1:0-10243 GCA_965366725.1 uncultured Kangiellaceae bacterium | reverse complement strand
TTGTCTAAATGTCGCTCCAAAAGTCTGTTTAAATCCCCCTGCAGGGTCAACTACCATATTTGCAACGTTCACCGTATTAGTTGAACCACCTGAGCTGATTTGTTCACTAAAGAACTTATCAAGCAGCTTAATCTCTCCAAATGGTCTATGAGAATACTTTACATGATGCATATTTCCCCATTGCCATTCATCCGAGGTATTACTTTGAGTGTGCTTTTTCAACAATCGAATAGCACTTAAAAAACTAGTGATAAGCTCTTTTTCACAAACATTTAACTTTGTTGAAGTCTGACACCAGAAGTTATTACTATTGGTAAGAATTTTAACCAGCTGTTGTTCATCAATATTACTATAGAGTGCATTTCGTATGGCTCTATTAGAATTACCATTCCAGAATTCATCTAGTGAAGGCGAAAAAATTTGTTGGATGAGTTCCCTATACCAATAATGATAAACAGTCGCTGCTGAGCTATCTGTTGAATATCGGGCATTCCATTGAGTTAATTCTTCGATTGCGTTCTGACTTATTTCTTTTAAGTTTTCAGGCGCTTGCTGAAGAATGCTATTTGTCAGTGCCTTGTCAGTTAATATTGGCAATACTTGTTCAGCACCTAAATCTAATTGATCCAGTTGAATATCAATCATATCCTCGACTGATAACTTGTGACCATTATCAACACGATTATTCAATAGTTGGCTTATTCTTCGTTTGCGTGTATCAGAGGCCCATTCATGAGAAATAATAATATCTGCCTCAGCTTCTATTTCACTGTTAGCTGAAACGATTATTCCTGATTCAGGATTAAACTGTGAAGGCATCTTGTCGAAAGGTACATATCCCTGCCAATTATTGCCTGCATGAAATGCTTTAACAGGGAGTATTCCCACACCCTGCGATCTTGCTGGTAGTTTCCCTGCCGCCTGACTACCAATATTGCCTTCAGTATCAGCATAAACAAAATTAATACCAGGTGAAACGAGTAATTTAGCCGCCTGTCTAAATTCTTTCCAGTTAGTCGCATATTGAATATTATAAAAAGCATCAAAGCTGGTATCGTTCGGATCTAACGCAGCCCATCGAAGCGCCATCACCTGTCCTGCACCGTTAATTACATCACTAACAATTGGGCCAAATTCAGTTTCTCTTATTTGTATTTCAATCGGACTGATTTTCTTGTTTAACGACTCTGGCATATCAGCACGTATTTGCACTTGCTCAACTCTTTTTTCTATCAGTTTGCGGCCACCATCAGTCATATACACCTTATTATCATCAACAGGAATGTCCAGAATAAACAAATCCTGTTGATCACTCATCAGTGCGGTTGCTCCCCATGCAATATTTTTATTTCTGCCAAGAATTACCCCGGGAATACCAACCATTGACATACCCTGCACCGATAATTTATCTGACTTTAATTGCATCGCATACCAGATAGAGGGGTGTTGAAGGGTTAAATGAGGATCATTACTTAACAGTGGTGAAGATGACTCAGTTAAGCGACCATCAACAACCCAGGCATTACTTCCAGCAAAACGTTCCCCTATAGACCATTGCGTGCGAAAGGTTTCTGTGAGTTCTGGCCAATTATCAAAACGATATGGAGATAAATCAGCACCAGTCAGTTTATCAATAGATACTATTTCATCAGCGGTTGAGTCAGTAATTACCGGATCATATTGGTAAAAGGTCTTTAATTGTTCAGGTGATATTATTTTTAATGCCGCTAACCGATTTAATTCTTCATCCATATTTTTTCCCAGATTAAGCGCAAATGCTTTTTGCCAGGCTAAAGAGTCAAGCGGAGACCATTGATGAGGTTTTATATTAAAAAATAAGAATTCGGGTGGTAGTTGAGTGCTGTTAGCAAGCCAGGCGTTAACACCATTGGCGTATGCCGTCAGTGCCTGTTGGCTTTCTGGACTGATACTATCCCAGGCTTTTCTGGCCGAATGTTGGAGACCAAGAGTACGCATAAATAAATCTGTTGAAACTGTACTTTGGCCAAAAATTTCACTTAACTTCCCACTGGTTAATCTCTGTTGCAATTCCATTTGCCATGCTCTCTCTGATGCATGAACATATCCTTGAGCAAAATAAGCATCATGGTCAGACTGTGCAACAACACTGGCTAGTCCATTTTCATCAAAATGAACTTCTACATTATTGTGTAATCCACTAAGAGAAAGCTCTCCTGTTTTTAACGGAAGGCTCTCTTCAATATGTGAATACACATAATAGAACAAAATAAAAGCCGGTATCAGCAGGAAAACCATTGTCCTGGATGATAGAGGGTATTTTTTAAACATATATACAACAGTTCTCTATTTATTATTCTAATAATTGCCTTCGATAAAAACTATTAATCTCTGGCATTTTAATATCCATGCTGCTAATCAGTGGAGTTATCAAACAACACTATCCAAGCGTTAATTATTGGGTCCATTTAGGCGGCCTTTTTTCTAGAAAAGCCAATGGTCCCTCAACACAATCCTCACCTTCAATGCGTTTTCTTTCCCAGTAAAAATCGGTTTCAAACGCTTGTTGATTGGTTAGTGATGCTGATTTTTCGGCCACTTCTTTTATTGAACTGATAGAAAGGGACGAACAGCGTAATATATCATTGATCCATCCTTCAATACACTTATCAATATTGTCTGCCGTAACAACATCGTTTATCAGTCCGTAATCATAAGCCTGTCTGGCAGACATCTCTCTACCTGTGATCAGGTATCCCATTGCAACCTTATGCGGAAGCTGCTTAAAAAATCTAAAAACACCACCTGCTCCGGCGATTAATCCTAATTTTGCTTCAGGTAATGCAAATACCGCACTTTCTACTGCAACAATAATATCGCATGCAAGTGCAAGCTCAAATCCTCCGCCGTAGGCAAAGCCGTTGACTTTTGCAATCACCGGTTTAGACAGTTCAGTTCTCTCTGTCAGGCGAGGATACCCCGGCAATCCTTTGCTACCAAAAGAAGATGCTTTTTCACCACGCGCCATCCTAACTTTTAACTCTTTTAAGTCCTGACCAACAGAGAATGACTTTTCTCCAGAGCCCGTGAGTACCGCTACGCGAAGAGAAGTATCCTTCTCAAAATCATCCCAGATGGAGCAAAGTTCTTCATGGGTTTGCAGATCTAAAGCATTCAAGCTTTTTGCTCTATTTATCGTGACATAAGCCACTGGCCCACATTTTTGGTAAGTAACCCGCTCCATACTATTCAATTTATTTCCCATTGATAATCAGATTTGTATAACTAAAAATTTAAACCACAACTACTATTAGATTCTTCAGGTATTATTACATTTTCTTTACTTTATCATGGACATCTTCAGCATATAGTCGCTTTGATTGCTCAAGTGAGAATTTAGCCATGTATTGTCTAAAATCATTTATCGGTTCTTCGCAAACCAGCAACATTTTTCGATTAGGTACTACTGCCGGTGATGCTAATTTATCAATAGCATCTTGAATCGAATTATCCATTTCATGTGGTTCAACAACTTCATCAAATATATAAGAGCCTTCAGTTGCTGATGCCCAAATTTTACGCCCGTGTAAAATAACCTGTTTCGCAAGTCGAGCATTGGAAATTCTGCCCAGTCTCAAATTAGAAACGCCAGGAACAATTCCCTCTTTGGCAGCTGGTAAGCACGCATAGCTGTCTTTTGTTCCTACCACCAGATCACATGCGAACAATAACTGCATGCCTCCGCCAATTGCAAAAGTGTCAACTGCCGCAACCCAGGGCTTCTCAAAAGAATCAAAAGGATATTCCTGCCCATGAAATTTGTTTGATAGTCCGCGTAGCATTTTATTGATGTAGCCTAACTCTCGATACAATACAAAATCGGTAAATGAGATTTTACCCTGATGGATATGTTTCAAGTTAATTCCGGCGCTAAAAATTCTTTTTCCAAAGTATTTCGGGTGCGAAACGACCCCACCTCTTAACACTCCAACTTTTACCTTCTTAGATAGCAAAACCAGGTCAACCGCGGTTTCAAAGTCCTGGATTAGCTGGTTATCTTCAGCATTTAAACAGTCACTATTATGGAATGTAATATGAGCAGCATCACCACTAATCTCAATTAGAACTTTACCAAGATTAAGACTTCCCTTAGCTTCAAATTCAGTAAGTAAATTAATAGCACGTTTGGTCGGCAACAACATCTTACTAATTAATTGTTCGCCAGCTTCCTGATGGCTAAGTATTCCCCAATAGAAAATCCCCTGCTCTAACTCTCTTCCTAGTTTATCTGCTTGTTCTAACTTTAATTCCTGATCCATTTGAATTCTTGAAGGAACAAGTCCTGGCACAACTTCCGCAGCTCTATAGCTTAGCTCGCTTAAAAGTTCATGCTCATCTTCCTTTATATTCACTTCAGCCAATAAGCTGGAAACATGCATTTGCATAAAGCTTGCACGAAGTTGACGCCCAGATAGAAGAACCTTGTCAATCGCTGCTCTGTCGCCATTATCCAACTTCCCAGCTGTTTCAGACTGACTCAACAATTGCTCTGCTAAATCAATATAGGCCGTTAAAGCAGTTTTATCTTCATCGTAGCGACCGGACAAAAGTGGAAGTTTTTGAGCATATTCATCAGCCCGGTGCGATAACTGGTTAAATTTACTATCTGGTTTCATGGACGTCCTGCCATTATTAAATTGATAAATTTAGAGACTTAAATAAAACGATAGGTATCACGCTTCGTTCTTTCTTAAATGGCGATCACATGCCGCTAAATAGGTGCCCAATGCATCATCATAACTGGTTGTATTAGCTTCAATCAGTAATCTGCGTCTTATTGAACAATCAATCATAGTTCTCGAATTTAACGAGCTTAAAAACTCATTTGTTGTTTGTTCAAGATTATCGCTAAGCTCACTCACCAGTGATACTTCATACGCTTGACGTGAACTCATAGACTGTCCAAATACAACCAATGATCTTGCCTTTGCACTACCAATCTGTTGTACAAGGCGGTGGATTAGCATACCCGGAAGTATTGTTTCATCATCGCCGATTAGGCTTAGAGTAATATTATCCGTGGTTATTCTATAGTCTGTAGTAAGCATGATAGCTAACCCAAAACCATTTAAATCAGATTCAGTTTCAGTCACTGTCATTGAGTCAAGGTTCTCAATTCTTCTAAGTACTTTTTCCCATTGATTAACCAGATAAACATCCTTCTTTTCAGCTACAGTTGCATCTTTATTACTCGATCCCTGATTCATTAATCTTAAAATAAGAACCGACTTCTTCTCACTGTCTTCCAATCTGTCACAGATCTCATTAAGACTCTCAATTAATATTTTAGAAAGCCCAATAGAAGTATCTACTTCCATCCGGTTAATATCGAGATCATCAAACTGTGTATTATTGTTTTTAGCTAACATTGTTATTCCATATTAAAATTGTAAAAATAATTACCACTGAATTAGTGCAGTTTCAATTGTTGCGCCCGGGCCCATAGTGATCATGATCCCATAATCACCGGCTTCGATTTTATTTTCTCTCATCAGTCGTTGATATGAAAATAAAAATGAACCACTGGATACGTTACCATAATCTCTTAAAACACTGGTTGTATGTCGCAAATCATTCACATTCAGGCCTAAATTAACTTTGATAGAATCAATTACTTTTTTACCGCCAGAATGAACAATCCAGTGTGAAATATCTCTTTTCTTCATTCCAGTTTTCTCTAACAACTTACCGACAGCCTTTTCAACATTTGCACCAATAACATAAGGAACATCTCTGGCAAGAAAAAAGCTAAACTTACTATGTTCATCGTCCCAATCAAACTTCATCGCTTCCAATGCTTCGGTAATAATACAACTGGAAAAATCGATAATTGTTGGCGTTAACCGTGATACGCTAACTAGTGGAGCTGTATCCGAAGATATCTCTTTCAAAGGCTCCTTGTAATCACTCGCCAGGGCAACAGCACTTGCGCCATCACCAAAAAGACTATTTACAACTGCAGTTTTAATAGAACCGTCAACAACATAGGCAGCAGAACACATTTCAATACATAAAACGATAGCAACTTTTCCAGGATTAGACTCAGCCCATCTTGCTGCAGCATTTAGCCCATTAAGTCCTGCATTACATCCCATCCCCACAATATCTAACCGGTTACAATGGCTGTCCAGATCTAATTCTCTACAGAGCAATGCACTTAACCCCGGAGTTAGTAAACCTGTTGATGTAACACAACAAAGGCAACTAACATCTGACAATTCAAGGTTTGCATTCTCAAGACATTCAAACAACGCCTTTGAACCAACTTCTAATGCTTGCTCTCGATGCTTACGTAACAGGTCGCCTTGTGTTTCGTTAGTCGTTCCGTTCGAGACACTCTCAGTGGGAATTGTCAGATAACGTTTATCGATAGCGCTACTCATAAACATCAAACGGGTTCTTCTATCGTCTATTTTAAATAGATCAAGAACTTCTTTTTGAGAGTAAGCCGTTGGAGGTGTCGCTGTGCCCACTCCTAAAATATTTGGAAATACGATGTTTTGCCTGGCCGTTTTCCATAGTGGCATATCAAACTTTACAGTTTGGGCGGCTATTGATGCGTCTTTCATTGGAACTCCAACATTATTTTTTTTTATTTTCTCAATAGAACATAAAGACTCATATTAATGAGCTAATAAGTTCATATTTTTAAACTCAGGATAATTGTTTAAAAGATAATTACAAGCGACTCTTGATATAATTAGCAAATCGTTGAACACCGACATTTAAAGTTTCGCTGTCATAATAACTAAAAGATAACCTTATCTGAGACTTAGCATAATTTGAATCCACGGAGAAAAAACTAACAGGCATACAAATCACTTTTTCACTTTTAGCACACTCAAGAACATCTTTATCTGTCATATCAAATGGCAAATTGACAACTAGAAAGAAACCGCCTTCAGGTGTATTCCAGGAAACCCCCGGAATATCTTTTAAGTATCGATCTAAAGCTTTAAGCAATCCTTCTAACTGTTCCCCATACTGCTGGTTAACCAACACCATTCTATTATTTAAAGTATAATTATTTTTAATTAAAAACCCCGCGACAACACTTTGCGTTAAAGAGCTGGTATTAACCGATATAAGACTCTTTAACGAAATAATATTGTCTGTATTTTCCCCATTATTATCTGGTAATACCAGATAACCAACTCTTAAACCAGGACTTAATGTTTTAGAAAAAGATCCCACATGGTAAACAATTCCGTAATTATCCAGCGCTTTTAATGACAATAACGAACTATCACTGTAATCAAACCTATTATAAGGGTTATCTTCAATAATTTTTATTTCCAATTTGTGACAAATTTTTAATAATGCCCTTCTATCGGCTTCAGTTAACCGATAAGCCATTGGATTATTAAAGTCTGGGTTCACATAAATAGCTTTTGGTTTTTTACCTCTTGCTCTAAGCGTTAAAACCGTATCTTCTAAATAATTCCAGTTAAACAAGCGACCATTTTCTAAATTATGATGAAGTTTCCTTACATCAACTGGCTCGACAGTTTTCCCCAGAGCATTCACCAGACCAGCAAAACCAATATATGAAGGATCAATCACCAACATACAGTCTTGTTCAGCGGTTAACTCATTAAGACAAATTAGTGATAATGCTTCCTGACAACCATTTGTAACCAGGATATTTTTCGCATCCACTTCAATTGATTCATCAATCGATAAATAGCGCTGCAGAACCTCATTAATAATCCCGGCACTTGGTCCATACTGGCATAACAACTCGACAGCTTCTTCATGGTCCATTTTTTTCTTATTAGCAAAGTACTGGCAGAAAACCTGCTCGTATGTATTCCATTCTTTTTTATTAAAAAACTTAGGGTTTGGCCTACCCGCGGCCATCGAAATCGCATCTGGAAACTCAATTGCAATTTCATTTAAAAAATTCATTACTTCTAACTGCTGCATTTTCCACCTTAACTACTTCTAACTACCTGTTATTTTATGCACGCCTAAAACAATATTTTAATTGATAATGTTTACTACTCATACAGTTAAAATCTTTAACTGTATGAGATATCTCATATTGAGAATATTTCATTTCCTATTATCGGTTTATCAGGAGATTTATCAGTCCTTCGCTTTGAATAATCGACATATGCGACCCCTTAACTATTGAAATATCGATATCACCTTCAAAGAATGTGCCTACATGTTCCAGTATTCTAGCTTTACGCTCCGACGCTCCTATTCCCTTTTCAGCCACTACAAGCTTTCCCCTGCCTTTAAGCCTAATTTTCGTTTCATAACTATTTGCAATTGAAATTTGTTGGCGAACCGCTTCACAATAAATATTAAAGCTGGCCAAGTTAATTTCGGTAGAGATAATTTGCAATTCGATTAACGTTTGGTAAAGTTCAGCAACTTCTTCAGAATAAGATAAATTAGTATAATCAAATCCAACGTTATTGATTATTTTATTCTGTAATAAAAACTCTGTAATGCTTTCATCATCGGCTTTTGACAGATTTACCGCAAGTTCCGAATCAACAAGAATAATTTCCGTAGAATCCCCAGATTGCTCAAGTCTTTGTGCAATTTCTACCGCAATATTACCGCCAAATGAGTGACCTAATAATCGATAGTGACCCTCAGGCTGAACCTCTCTTATTGCTTTTACCCATTGGTTTATTCTTGTTTCTAAATTAAATGATATGCACTCCTTGTTATCTACGTCCAATTCGTCCAAGCCGGGTGATGACATAACCATGAGGTTATACACATTGCTTAATTCTTTCGCTAAATGTTGATAAGAAGCAGCCATAACTCCCAAAGCTGGAGCAACAAATAACGCAGGCAGAGATTTTACACTATTTAATCGCATTAGACTATATTCGCAGTTGCTAATTTGATCTATTTTTGCACTATCAAGATAGTTTGCGAAATCAACTAATCTAGGGTTCATAAAAAGTGCATTGACATTAACTCTAATGCCTAATTCTTTATGTACTCGGGCGAGTAGTTGAATAACAAGTAGTGAATGCCCTCCAAGTTCAAAAAATTCGGCGTTGATACTAATCGCTTTCGCATCAAGCTTTAATAACCTTGCCCAGATATCTACCACTAATGATTGGGTTTCAGTTGTTGGTGCTAAATATTTTGCTAAACGGGTTCTAACATCAACATCTGGCAATGAACTTTTATCAATCTTTCCGTTAACTGTTAATGGCCATTCATCAACGAGCAGAAATGCAGACGGAATCATAAAATCTGGTAAACGTTGTTTTAGTATGCGCTTTATGTCTTTAACAGCTTCCTGTTGAATTTTTAAATATTCTGGCTTCACAAGAATATAAGCAACTAACCGCGTGTGATCATCAATTTCCTGAGCAATGATCAAACTAGATTTTACCCATTCTATTGTCGCAAGATTTTTTTCTATTTCTACTGTTTCAACTCTGAACCCACGAATTTTTATTTGATCATCTTCTCTTCCATGAAATCTAAGCGAACCATCTTTTGAATAACTAGCCTTATCACCGGTTTGATAAAGCCTTTGTTCCTCCCCGGCAATAGATAGATTAATAAATCTTTCATTTGTGGTTTTCTGATCATTGTAATAACCACGGGCCAGCGCTTTGCCCCCAATAAATAGTTCACCAGTTGTTCCCTTGGGAACTAAGGTCAGATTTTTATCGAGCAAATAGAGTTTTCGTTCACCGAATTTATCACCTATGCTAACCTGATCAATATCTTTCTTGGTAATTTGTCGAACAGTTGAAGTAATAACAGCCTCTGTTGGACCATAAGCATTAAAAAGTCTGCATCGACTATCAATACCAATATCAAACCAACGAGATACAACTTCAGCAGGTAATTTTTCCCCTCCGACAAATAATTGCTTTAAATCCAGTTGTTGCCAATCGGCTCGATAATCAACATCTAATAATTGTCCAAAAAAAGCAGGCGACAAATCAGTAATTGATATTGAGTGACGCTTTGCCTGACTAAAAAACTCCTCGATTGATAAGAGACTGGATTTCGTTAGAACAAGTTGACCACCGGCTGCGATTGTTGCAAAGGTCTGTTCAATGAAAGTATCGAAACTATAGGACGCTATTTGTAAGACCGAATCATCCTTGGTAACAGCAAGCAATTCACTAATCGAGTTAATATGATTAGTGATTGCTAGATGCTCAACCATAACCCCTTTCGGTTGTCCGGTTGAACCGGAAGTGTAAATCAC
>CBDUHU010000080.1:0-10279 GCA_965366725.1 uncultured Kangiellaceae bacterium | reverse complement strand
TACTTTTTTGGGGACATCCATTTAAATTCATAAATTCCCAATTTTTCTTATTAACCACCAATGACTAAAATATCTCACATTCCAAATAGCCAATCACTTACACAAATTCACTGACATATCTGCTAGTCGCCAATCGACTTTTGCGATTAAATAATACTCCTCTTGCCCATAATGGATTCTGGCATGTCATTATCAATAATCTATACTCGCGCAGGCGTGGGTATAGAAGCGCCATTAGTGACCGTTGAAACACATTTATCCAACGGGTTGCCCAGCCTCAATATCGTTGGACTACCGGAAACGGCAGTTAAAGAAAGCAAGGATCGAGTGCGCAGTGCGCTGATTAACTCTAATTTCGAATTTCCGACCCGACGTATAACAATCAACCTGGCACCAGCAGATTTGCCTAAAGATGGTGGTCGTTATGATCTACCCATAGCGTTGGGTATTTTACTCGCTACAGAGCAAATCAATGTAAAGGCGATTGAAGATTATGAATTTATGGGTGAGTTAGCATTGTCCGGTGAATTGCGCTCAGTCAACGGCATATTGCCAGCGGCATTATCAGCAAAACAGAGTAGCAGAAAACTTTTGCTACCAATACAAAATCTGGCAGAAGCCCAACTGGCAGGCAGCACACAAGCAATTGGTGCAAATCACCTGTTACAAGCCTGTGCAATATTACAGGGGCAACAGGAAATTCGATTTGAACCCGAAATAATCCATCAGACGAGTTTGATCCCACAACCAGATTTAATTGAAGTCAAAGGCCAGTATGCAGCCAAAAGAGCACTGGAAGTTGCCGCCGCAGGTAAGCACAACTTATTGTTTATTGGACCACCGGGCACCGGTAAAACAATGCTGGCAACCCGGTTGGCTGGGATTCTACCTGAAATGAACGAACAGGAAGCAATTGAGTCAGCAGCAATTACTTCAGTTAGCCACCAGGGCCTGGACACAAGTAACTGGCGTAAACGCCCCTTCAGATCGCCACACCACACGGCTTCAGCAGCAGCACTGGTTGGTGGAGGCAGTAACCCAAAACCCGGTGAAATATCACTGGCACATCATGGGGTTTTGTTTCTTGATGAATTACCAGAGTTTGAACGTCGGGTATTAGAAGTGTTACGCGAACCCTTAGAATCTGGAAAAGTCACCATTTCAAGAGCAACTCGACAAGCCGAGTACCCCGCAGAGTTTCAATTTTTAGCGGCAATGAACCCATGTCCCTGTGGTCACTTTGGCAATCCACAAGGAGTATGTCGCTGCACATCTGATAAAATCAGACGGTATTTATTAAAACTCTCTGGTCCATTTATCGACCGTATTGATATGCATGTGGATGTACCCGCAATGTCACAATCAGAATTAAAAGCGATACCTGACAATAAGGCTGAACAATCTGAAGTAGTACGCCAACGAGTGATCACTGCGATGCAACGCCAAATTGATTTACGAGGAAAATGCAACGCACAACTTAATCCAAGAGAACTGGAAAACAAGATTAACTTCGCTAATGGCGCTGAGGACTTTATTTTGTCGGTACTGGAAAAGTTAAAATTCTCAGCAAGAGCCTATCATCGAATATTACGTGTTTCACGCACCATTGCAGATTTGGAATCCAATGATCAGGTTGAACAAAAACACTTAGCCGAAGCACTTAGCTATCGACGTTTGGAAAGAATGCTACTTCAAGTTGCCTGATTAAAATTTTTCTTGGACTATGCTAATAAGAACAAGTATCAGATTAATAAACAACTAATTCATTGAATGTCTAATCTACTTTCATAGAAAACCAATCATTAAGTCGATAACGTAATACTTCAAAAATAATTGGTTTAGCAATAAATCCATTCATACCAACATTGAGAGAGTCAATTTTTACCTGCTTTTGTGCATGAGCGGTTACTGCGATAATTGGAATTTTTCTGATTAATTTATCCGACTCAAACTGTCTGATTTTTTTAGTTGCAGTATATCCGTTACAATTTGGCATTTCACAATCCATTAAGATAAGATCAAACCCATCTGGCGACTCTTGATAAGTTTGAATAACTTCATTACCATCATTTGTCATCACAACCTGACAGCCTAACTTATTGAGCATTTTTCTTATAACAACTTGATTTACTTTATTATCTTCTGCAACCAACACGTTCATTCTCTGGTTGCTTCCATTAGATATCTCCTTATAAACGCTCTTATGATCAATTTTTCTTCTTTCAGGCTTCGGCTCATTAATAAGTGCCAAAATGCTTGCCGGGTAGGTTGGTCTGTGAAAACACTGAGTATTAATCAGGTCTTTGAATAGCTCAACAACTACTTCATTCATCATTGGCGTCAAAATAATTTTTCTAATATCAGTCATTTCCTGACGTTGGAGAAAAGTCTTGATCGCTAATATTTCTTCATTAGATTTCTGATTGACATCAATCAAAATAAAATCATACGGTTTATTCATCGCTAAATCCGCCAGCTCTTTAGCTAACGAAGTTTCTAATACAACTGAATCAAATTGTTCAAGATGATAATATTCTGTATAAGTTTGAAATTTACATATATATTCTTTGCTTTTGCTGATTAAAAGAGTTTTTTTATCAGAAATACCTGAAGATAGTTCTGATTTTAAGTTTTCTCTATCTGTTTTTACCAGACATGTAAACCAGAACTTTGATCCTTCACCCAATACGCTCTCAACCCCAATATCCCCGTCCATTAAATCAACTAATTTTTTACAAATGCTCAAACCTAATCCAGTCCCACCATATTTGCGAGTCATTGAGCTATCGACCTGAGAAAATGAATCAAATAAGTCATTAAGCTCTTCATCAGGAATACCAATCCCCGAATCGATAACTTCAAAATATAAAAGAACTTCACTTTCCTGATTTAATGTTGATTTTGCACAGCTTACATTTAAAATCACTTGCCCTTTCTGGGTGAATTTTAACGCATTACCAACCAGGTTAATCACTACCTGACGTAAACGATCCGAGTCAGAAATAACTCTCAATGGAGTTCCTGGTTGAACAAAACAAATTAAATCCGTTTCCTTTTTATCAGCTTCAACACAAAAAATAGCAATTGACTGTTCAACAAATTTTTCAAGATTAAATTCTCGGTTTTCAAACACCATTTTATCAGCCGAAATCTTTGAGTAATCTAGAATATTATTAATAATAATTAGAAGATTTTCTCCTGAGTTACGAATTAAACGTAAATATTCTTGCTGCTGAGTATCCAGATTTGTATCTTTTAAAATTTCAACCATACCGATCACGCCATTCATCGGTGTTCTGATCTCATGACTCATCACTGCAAGAAAGTCACTTTTAGCTTTATTCTCAGCCTCTGCTCTCAATATTTTTTCTCTTGATAGCATTTCTTCTTCTTTCAATTCAAGTTGCAACGAAAGGTTTTTCTTTTGCTCTTTTCTTGCTCTTTCCTGAGCACGAAGCTTTTCATTTTTGATAATATTAATTCTATCGGCAAGCGCCATCGACATAAAAACAATAGCTAAAACATTACCAATTTGAACGCTATACTCGGTTAGAAAACTACGAGGAATAATGCCTGACTTATTAAGCGCTAATATAATTGCAAAGGCGATAAATACAAACCAGTTTAACAAGAAAAAACGAGCAAATTTATTACCTTTTCTTAGCATTGACAAGCTAACCCAGACTCCCGCTATTGCTATAGGGAATGCGGAAACCATAATGCTAGCGATTGAAATTCGATATGGTAATAAGAAAGATAGTAACGCCAGCAATAAACTATAAATCGCAAGTGCTCTAATTAATTTATATTGAATAAGCATTTTTTCTTTTTGCAAGGTAAAGAAATCAATAATAAAAATGCAAGATGTCCCTATAAATAATCCCAGGGAAACAGGAATTACAAACTGGTTGATTGAAGGAAGGGCAGGCCACAGGTATTGAAAACCAAGTCCAATCATTCCTGCCTGAAATATGGTAAAAAAGAGTATGGTCACAGAATAATAGAAAAAAACCGTTTCTTTGATCGCAATAAACAGGAAGAAATTATAGAAAATCGTAATCAATAATACGCCAAAATAAATACTCTCTACAATTAGACTATCTTGCTCATCAATATTAAAATTCTTCGGTGAACGGAGTTGTAACGGTAATTGAAGTGCCCCTTCCGTTGAGACGCGTACATAGATGATATTTTCAGCAGCAGCATCAAAGTCTATCGGAACTATAAAATTTCGATTAGGGTAGGGGCGTGAATAAAAGTTTATCTGGTCGCCAAGATGATGAGCTTTAAGCGGTTTATCGTGAGAATCAATATAGACATCCAGCCAGTCAATAGTAGGGTAGTCAAAACTCAATAAAGCAGAAAGTGGTTTATTCGTTATATTGGTTGCTTTTAGTTTGTACCATAGAACATCAGTGGTAAACCCTTTACTTGGTATAGTCTGAACTTCTTGCAGCCACAACTCACTGCTAACTTCTTTCACTGCTTGAATATCCAGTTTTCCTTCAGGATCGACTAAGTAAGTTAAATACTGACCCAAAACTCCTGAATCCATATCCTCACTGACCAGCAAATTGGGACTTTCTGCAGCTCTAACTACATAAAACGATCCACTAATAACCAATATACTCAATAAATATATCATTTTGTTTATTAGTGTATTGAAAGAGAAAAATTTCCGCTGCATTGGAAGTTCCATAGTTTTGTAAGTAACAACTCACCTATTTTAATATAGACCTATTTTTGTTAGCCCACCAGCATGGCTGATCTTTACTGATTTGAAGGGGTTTTGTCAGAATACCTGACTATCTATAATCCTTATAGAACGATTATCTATTGACGGACAAAGAATTAACCCGTATTATCCCGCGCGTTCGGTAAAGGTCTTCCCTTTTCGGGCAATGTCGGGGTGTAGCGCAGTCTGGTAGCGCGCCTGCTTTGGGTGCAGGATGTCGGGAGTTCAAATCTCTCCACCCCGACCATTATTTAGTGTATAAACAAAATGCGAGAGTGGCGGAATTGGTAGACGCGCTGGATTTAGGTTCCAGTGTCTTGCGGCGTGAGAGTTCGAGTCTCTCCTCTCGCACCATTTTGTTAACACAAAATAATATCATCCCAAATCAACTTGATAGACACCGGACAAATCCAGCCTGTCACAGATTGACATATAATCTCTTTAAACTGAATATAGATTTCGGCTCTATAAAAGGCCGGCCACTCTTACACTCTTTGAATACGCCACAAAAGAGTAGTTAACCTCAGCTCTGGATAAGCATAACCATCCAACACAACTATTTTAGCGGCTCTCCGCGTTAAGTTTGCTTCCAATAACCCGTTATTACTGCGCAAACTCGCATTGATATCCACTAAAATAGTTGCATTGGGTAGTGCATTGAGCGCGCGTTATCAGTTGAGTATGCCTTATTGATTGATAAATCATTAATATATAAAAATATTTCTGGTTACTCTTATCCAGAGTTGAGGTTAGTTAATCTATTATGAATCAGGAAAATAAAAAGAAACTATATGTGTAACCAGCGGTAGTGCACCAATTTTGACTCGTTCATGTCGCATACAGATCAATTTCTCCTACCACATTCGGAACAAGACATTCTGAGGAAATACAGGACTGAGCTTCAGGTTAATTATTTCTGTCCAGACTTGCAAGAAACTAGCTGTATTTTACCAATTTCTTACATTTATCTGGCTCATCTACGATCTATGATGTTATTTAATTCAATGAGTCGCTATTTTTTCAGAGCCACTTATTTAAGAAAATAAGAGTGGTGCACTTAATATCAACAATTAACCACACCACAATATTCTCAAGCTACTTATTTCTTATTGATTGCGCGCCCAAGATTTCCCAAAATATGGAGTACGGTATATTTAGATGGCGGCAAGTTATTCGGATTAATAGCCCAATCTTTATACAGCTGTCTTAATTCAGGATCAAACCTTGCCAGTTTTATCCAACCACCTTGCTGCATTCCACGTACTCCAAACCCTCCCTGGCCATTAACCAGATCATTAAATTTTAATTCAGTTTGATGTTTTATTACAGTTTTAACGGTATTAATTAGTCGCCAGATGGTCTCTTTATCAAAAACAACACCAGCTAAATAAGCTTCGACAATAAAATTGACTGTATCTCCCGCGTGACTCACATCAATTGTATAATTATAGTCAACCCCGCAATTTTGCGGATTGGAAATCCTACAAAGTATATTCTGTGATTCACCATTAATATTGGCCAATAGAGAATTATTTAAATCATTAGCTAACCTGGTTAACTCACCAGTGTAAGGATTTGGGGTGCCTGGATTCACTAATTTATGGGTGTTTTTAAGACCAAGCCCCATAACGCCAATTCTGCCAATAAAATGAGTTACATTAGTATTGAGCCCACCTACACCTTTCCATTTATCCCAAATTCTGGTAACAAGCTTTTCTCTTAACTTTTCGGCACGTAAAGAAATAATTGGAGTCAGTTTATACAACACCTTATCATCATTCAAAATAATAGAGATAGTTCTTCCTATTGCTGCACCAGCTCTCCACTCTGCCATACCATGCCCGTAACTTTCCGAGTTTTCGCTATACCAACCTTCAGGTTTTTCATTAGCAATAAACTCTTCACCAGCGGCTAATGCATATTCTAAATAACTTCTATCTCCAGTTGTCAGATAGCTGTCAAGCAATCCGTCTATCGTGGGCCATCGTTCATACATTTCCCATGAGCTATAACCAATGCCACTAATCCAATCGTTATCAGTTCCATTAACTGGTGACATATTAGCCTCAAACATACCCAGGAATGATAAATCTAAGCCATTAATTGAACCTACCTACACTAGTTGAAGAGTAAGAATTAGTAATTGTATTTTCACAGGTAATTGTCGCACTTTGAAGCCCCGCAGAATTTATCTCGTAAACCTGGTATCCATCAGGATTGCTACTATCAAAAGATGTTTTTCCGCCAGCAAAATAGACAACACAACTATTATTCCGGGCAATCTCCCAGCGTAAAGCGATAATATCTCCCTTTTTAACGCCTGAAGAAGGTTCAAACTGAGCAATTACGTTTGGTAATACAGTATATAACTCGGAATCTGAAACTGAACCACCATTATCATCAGTACAGGTAAATTCCGTTAGCCAACTGCCAGCTACAGTATTTGGGTTGCTAGTCCAGCTACCATTCAATGGGAGATTTAATCCTTTGCTATTATGACACTCCACGGCTCCAGAGCTTTTCCAGTTTAATCTTCTGGTTTCACCGACATAGATTTCATTATTGTCATACCATATATCCAAAGTCAGAGACGAAGCTAGCTCAGAATGGGCAGCTATTAATGATAACAAGGCAAAAGTTATCTTTTTCATTTATTACTCCTTAGTAGTTATGCATAAAATTGGTGGCTATCAATTTACTGCCAGCCAATAAAACACCATACAATTAAAATTCACTTCCAGCGCTTTAAAATACATCTAATTTCTTGCTACAAAAGTTCTCTATTAGCTGCGTTTAATAAGATAAAAATATCTCGCGAATCAATATTAATCGATACTAACTCCTGCCAGTTATTAAAATTCGGACAAATGCTATTAAAATTCTGACATTATTGAGAATAAACTGGTGATTAGTGATAGTAATATGATCTATTCACACCCTTGAAAATTACTTGCTCATTTATAACCTGACGACTTAGGTATTTAGCCACATGGCTAGATATTAATTCAGATACTCAAAGCAATTATTTGCGATCAACATTTTTTATTGATATATTGTTGATTAAATCAACATTCCATACTCATTAGTAATTAATGATATGGAGGGTTCCACAATGAGAAATTTGACACCGCAACAAGTATCCCATGCAATCCAACGAGCCTTGATTTGGAACGGAGGACGTTATATTGCCGATGAAGTTCCATGCTTAACTCCTGAACATATCATCAAATTTGCAGGTGAATCTTTTCATGATAAAGATTCCAAAGGTTATCGCTCAATGAAGCATGGCCGGGGGATTTTAGGCTTTTTTGCGAAAAAACCTGAGCTTCTTGACACAGGTACACAAAAAGGGCGCGCCCATATTGCCAGGCTAAAGAGAACAGCCAAAAAACTATCTCGCTATCTGGAAGCTGATCGCTTGTTATTTATAAAACGGTCACAAATGACAGGCACTCTGGAAAGCATTATGCCTAAGTATATGCATAATTTTTCGACCTTTGATATTTTGATGAACCTGATTTATATCGATGTTGATCAACGTATCAGAGAACATTTAACTTCCGCCAGACAGCTGGAACTCTATGTCATCAAATCCCGTACAATTCGTTCATGGATATTACCTATCATCCGCTTTATGGGGCAGGTTACAGCAACCATTACTTTTGAAGAAATTATGGCGAAAGAATTAATAGCTGAAGGCAGCAAACTCCTTTGTAAGTCAACGGTGTTATCTTCTTATCTGTCTGCTCTAATGGTTAACTCACCCAATATGGTGATCAGCTATGCAAAATTTGCAATCAATGATACAACTAACGGCCCAACAGTAATTTCGCCTCAAATGAGCCCATTAATTCTTGGGTGTTGTAATTATCTGGGAACTACGGATTACTTTAAAAACCTGTCAGAATGCTTTTACCATGAGTTTGTCGACTCTCAAAGCAGTGATGAACCAATGAAAAAAGAAATATTTTACGGTTTTGATTACCAAGACGACCTGACAGCCTACTTTGCACTGGTCGAAGGTGGCCACCTTACCGTATTTGGACTCTGTGCCGATCAACAGGATGCATTGAGATATGACGCTTTGAAGGAAGCCTGTTTTAAATATAAGGATATTGAAGCAATTGAGGACATTACCGCATATCACAAAGAAGTTAACTTCTACTTTGGTGGGCAAATGCTATTGAATCAATTGAAAGTAACGCTGGATGAACAATTTTATACCTATTAATTCACCTGCTCAATGAACGACGGCTATAACATTGAGCATTAATTTAAACCTGAAGAGGAGTAAATAGAATGGCCAAAGCAAGTACCAATAAAGCCAGGCAAATAGTTTTTAATGATTCAAGTACTGAAGCGTTAGAAGCGCTGAAAAAATCGACTGGAATGAATAATTCTCAAGCAGTTGCAACCGCACTTAAGCTGGCTCAAATCATTATTGAAGCACAAGACAACGGTGATAAAGTAATCATCGAGGGTCATGGTGAGCGTGAAACCCTCCGCCTTGTTTCCTAACTAATAATATTTCCTATCTGAGACTTACTAATGACCGATGAAGAAAAAAAACATCTTCCGATAGATAATAACAGTGAAGTCGACGAACTGAGTCCCGATTTTTCAGCCAATATCGTGCGAGAAAAACTGAAAATAGAAAAGGACAAAGCTGAACATAAAATGGATTCTCAATCTTACTTTCTTAAGTTTGTTGTAATCACTTTTGGGATAACAAATTTCGTTGTACTATTAGCAATCGGTTATTTTTATAATTGTGATGCCTATATGCTGGCAGAAAAACTAATCACACCTGCTGATCGACTGATCACAACCAATGTTGTCATGTCACTCATTGGTGCTACCGCAGTGCAATTGGGTGCTGTATTATTTACTGCTGCTAAATACCTATTTGAAAAATCACCGTAGCTTGCAATGTGTTTGCTTGTCGATATACAAACTTAATCTAACTAATCAACTTTGGTAATTATTATTCAACATAGAGAAATAACCTGGAACTATAACTCAATTACATTTGATTTACCTATTTATTGTATAATTAGTATCTGCGTTATACAGTATGGATTTGTGTACTTATCCGATTTTGATACAGTTCACTTTTTGCGTTATCCAGAAACAATAAGTTCATTATTAATCAGTAAAGAATACTGGCGTGTATTTTCACCGGTGTTTATTCACTTTACATTGACTCACCTTCTATCCAACTTGTTGTTCTTCTGGATATTCGCAACCACAATCAACTGGTATAGTAGAAAAATATTAATTATACTTTTTCTTAGTTCTGCTTTAATTAGTAATTTTTTTCAGTTTTTGTTTTGGGACGAAAAGTTTGGTGGTCTTTCCGGTGTGAATTTTTCTTTATTTGGCTTTGTGTTTATTTACCAATGGCTATTACCCAAAGGTAAACTATACGTTAGCCGAACATTGAGTAGCGCAATATTTTTATTCTTGATAGTTACATCATTCACTAATTTACTGGGCAACTATTCTATTGGAAGCCATATCAGCGGACTGATTACAGGATTAGTT
>CBDUHU010000079.1:0-10333 GCA_965366725.1 uncultured Kangiellaceae bacterium | reverse complement strand
TCAGTAATATTCTTGTTGATCGGAGCAAACTCAAAACCAAATTTTGTTCTTATTTGAACGGCACTCACCCGATCCATTTTTTCTAATGCTTTAACCCGACTTTGTGCCTGAGTTGCTTTACTTGCTTTGGCTTTAAAACGGGAAATAAATTTTTCTAAATGCTCAACCTCTTTCTGTTGCTTCTCATATTGCGCCTGCTGCAACACTTCCCGTTCTCGCTTTTGCTTTTCAAAGCTGGAATAATTACCAGCATAATTAACAATTTTCTGGTTCTCAAAGTGAAGAATATGACTGGTGAAATTATCGAGAAAATCTCTATCATGGGATATTGTCATCAACATGCCTTCATATTGACGTAAATAGCCCTGTAACCAAAGTACCGCTTCCAGATCAAGATGGTTAGTTGGCTCATCCAACAATAATAATTCAGCAGGTTGAATTAACGCCTGGGCAAGATTAAGTCTCATTCTCCAACCACCCGAGAGCGCCTTTACCGTTGATGCCATCTGCTCTTCGGTAAAACTAAGTCCGGTCAGCAATTTAGCCGCTTCAGAGGGCAATGACCAACCATTAATAGCCTCTAATTTAGCATGTATATTGGCAATTGCATTACCATCTTCATGAGCTTCAGCATCGATAAGCTGTTGGTTTAGACGATGGTATTCCTGATGACCGGTTAGAACATAATCAATTGCTTTCAGGTCACTTCCAGGCGTTTCCTGTTTGGCAGAACTAATCTTCCATTTCGGTGGGAACTCCAGTTCTCCCATTTCCGGCGAAAGCTCATTTTTAAGCATTTGAAACAGGCTTGATTTACCGCAGCCATTCTTTCCGACAATCCCAATTTTCTGGTCGGGATAGAGTGTCAGATCAACTTTATCAAGTAACTGCTTACTTCCCTGATAAAGAGATAACTTTTTAAAACGTATCATTGAATTGTCTTTATTACTTCATACTGAATAAAGCGATGATTGGAGCATAGCGCATCCATCATTACTCTGGATTAGATTAATTAGCCGAATTCTAGCATAGAACAGTTAATATTTGATGGTTTCGAATTTCTCTCGACATGGAAATATCTGCTAATCTGCAAAACTCGAAATAAGTAACATAGCGCTATACTATTTTAAAATAGATTATCAAATGCAAGATCAGTGGACTAAATATAACCGGCAAATAAGATTAATCTTCATCGAAGACAATATTGACCCTACGGTTACGCTTGCCTTTATTTTCAATTTTGGAGACTTTAACCCTTCCAATCTCACCTGTTTTATTGACATGTGTTCCACCACAAGGCTGCAAGTCAATATCTTCACCTACCTTTATCAGCCTGACTTTACCACTATTACGTGGTGGCTGAACCGACATCGTCCTGACCAACTCTGGTGCCTTATCTAGTTCGTCATCGGTTATCCAGTACGCCGATAACGGGTGATCGGCTTTAATTAACTGGTTAAGCTTCTCCGTTAAGTCTGCTTTGTCGAGTGTTGTCTCACCAACATCAAAATCCAGCCGACTCTTTAGTTCTCCAATTTGACCACCGGTTACACCACAGGGAACCAATGCACAAAGTAGGTGAAGAGCCGAGTGCATGCGCATATGTCGGTAGCGACGTTGCCAATCAAGTGTTAGCACGACAGATTGACCCACTTGTGGGAGTTTTTGTCCTTCTTCCGGTAAATGTAATATCTCCGCAGAATCCCTATCTGTTATTGTGGTAGAAATTTTAATATTCGAATCAGCAAATTGAAGCTCACCACTATCCCCTGGCTGACCACCACCACTGGGGTAAAAAATCGTGTTATCCAACAAAATACCATTACGCTCGGTAATGCCCGTAACAGATGCTTTACACTCTTTCAGATAGGGATCTTCGCGAAATAATAATGTGGTCATATCAAACCTCTTTTTATTTTCAATCTTAATTAATTATTTAATCTGGCCTACTTGACCTGTCTATAAGCATCAGGTTTAGCCTTTATTTTAGATAACCTGAATTCGGAATAAATAGACTATCTTACAACTAAGGAGTTTACATGATACTAAATGATCACGATTTTAGACGACAATTTGAACTAAAGACTTTACCAGAAAAGTACTTTGACCACCTTGGGCACTTAAGAATCGCCTGGATTTATCTTACCAGCGGTGAACTCGAACTTGCCATCAAAAAAATTACCCAGGGAATCAAGCGATATGCTGAAAGCCTTGGTGCCAAAGACAAATTTAACTATACCTTAACTGAAGCAACTGTAAGAGTCATGCACTATCATATACAGGACTCTCCCCAAACATCATTTAACGCATTTATTCAGGATAACCGCCAACTAGTCACTAATCTACCTGCAATACTGGCATATCATTACAGCCAGAAGCGACTGATGTGTTCTTTAGCAAAGCAGTCATTTGTTGAGCCAGATCTAAAACCTTTCAAGCATCCGTCATCAATTTAGTTAACCAAAATACCTAATATCACGATTAACAATCTCACTCGCGGTTGTGGTTAGCTAAACTTCTGGTTGCTGTTGTTCTTTCTCTTCAGTGTTGTTGCCCGGAAATACTAACTCCCCGCTTGTATATTGATCGCCAAAAGTAACTGCTGCGGTAGCCACCTGACGAATAGCGGATTGTAGTTCTTCGATTGTAAGCGGCGAAAGAGGGTGAATAAATGCAGAGTAAATAATATCATCACCAACAGCATAGCGTGCATCCAGAGCCGAATGATAGTTAGCTTGTAAAGCTTCTAATAGAACTTCCTGAGAGACATTCTTAACTTCCACAATCGGGCTGAGTAACCGCATTCTGTCAGCATTTTTATCCCAGATACAATACAGTGACACGCCATGATATTTAAAGCTAATTAAATTGTTTTTTGCTTCAACTTCTTCTGCATAAGAGCTAACTGATTTTAATAATATCTCAGGTGTCATAGATATTTCTTTTGCTGCAGCAACGCCGCCAGCAAACAAAGTACAGGACAATAATAACTTGAACAATGATTTCATATAATTTCCTTTTTATTTAAAATACCGGCTGTTCCTGCCAGTTCATTCATAAACATCTTAGCACATCTAGTATTAACACAAAAAAACATTGCTTCATTGTCATCACTAGATAGTTGCGCTTTATTACTTCCCATTTGTAATAAACTAGGAAGAAAGATCAATGTAAACGCTGTACTGACACTCATACCACCAACAATAACTGCAGCAATTCCACGATATAATTCGGCCCCCGCACCGGGTACTAACAGTAGCGGTAACATTCCACAAATACTGGTTAAAGTGCTCATTAAAATTGGCCGTAGACGTAAACGGACTGCATTTTCCACTGCCTGTTGACGTGGCATTCCCTCTCTTTCACCAGTTCGGGTTTGATATACCAGCAAAATAGCATTATTTACCACCAGCCCTAGCAAAATAATAAATCCAATCATGGTCAATAAATCGAGAGGTTGAAATACAACCCAGTTTGTTAATTGGAGAAACCCGATCCCGCCCACAGTTGCCAGTGGAATTGTTAGTACCACCAGTAAACTATCCCTAAATGAACGAAATAGTGCAGCCATTAACAGATATAAAATAACTAATGCCAGTATAAAACTCTGACTCATATTCGCTAACGCTTCAGTCAAGGCTTCTGCACTACCACGATAAGCGACTCCACCGTTGTCAGTTAATTCGGCTAAAATAACCGGTTCAGCCTGTTCTTTTATCAGATCAATTGACTCCTCAAGGCTTAAATGATCAGGCGGAGTAACTTGCAGAGTGATTGTTCTTTTGCGATTGACACGCCGAATCGAACTTGGACCAGCAGTTCTTTGAATTTCTACTAGCTCTGAAACGGGCTGAATACCAGCTTTTGGAGTAAACAATGGAAGTGACGCCAGTTCCTCTGGCGAATGCCAATCGGTCGAGCGGAGAAATACATTAAGCCGTTTTTGTCCATTAAAAAAATCTCCCACATAAAGACCAGTCCCAAGTGCTCTTGAAATCGCTGCAACTTGCTGCCTTGTCCAACCGGCTTCCGCAATTCTGCGTTCATCAGGGATCATTCTTAATTCCGGTTCTGCCAGGGTTAGTCCAGGGGTTGGTTGTATCTGCGAGCCAACTAGAACTTCATTAATTTTCGCATAACCAACGCGAGCCGCCTGTAACAGCTCATCAACCTGGTTTCCTTGAATATCAATGTCAATTCTTCTTCCGCCACCAAGATTCTCAAATAGTTGAGCTTGTGATGCAAAGGCAATAGTATCGGGAAAACCAGCAAGAATTTCGGTATTAATTACATTAACAATGCCTGCAATATCACTGGCATCCTCTGCTCTTCCCCCCATAAATCCAAAATTGCCGAAAAACCCCATCCATGTGTGATCAATTTTCGGTTCTTTTTCACCGGTTAAGTAAGGCATCAGACGCCGGTTAGCCTCATCACTGATTTCAAAGCGCGCGGCAGGATAACTCAACCCTGGTGGTGGTAAAATAAAGGCACCAAACTGGTTTTGATTACCTTTTGGCAAATAGTCTATTTTTGGAAACATCATCCAGCTACCAGCAGCAGATAAAAACATCAGTCCAAAAACCCAGCAATATCGCCTAACAGGAGTACTGGTAATTTTCATTAGTCCACGGGTTATTTGCTGCCACCAATGCTCATGCGGATCATTAGTGGAAACCTGTTTTAACAGTTTTCTTGCAGCCGTAGGCAATACCGTGACAGCAATCAATAACGATGCCACAACCGCAACCGAAATAGTAATCGCCAGATCAGCAAAAAGTTGACCCGAAACCTCTTCGAGAAAAGCAATAGGTAGAAAAATTGCAACGGTTGTGGCTGTTGATGCCATTAAGGCCCCCCATACTTGAGTAGCACCTTTAAGGGATGCATTATGGGGCAGCTCTCCTTTTTCCCTCAACCGAACTATATTTTCAAGTACCACAATTGCGGCATCAAGCACCATACCGACAGCAAATGCTAATCCAGCCATCGAAATGATATTAAGCGTCCGTCCAGTCGCATACATAACGACTAATGTCATTATAATGGAAATAGGGATCGCCACTGCAACGATCAAAGTAGCTCTGAACTTACGTAAAAACCACCATAAAACACTAACAGCCAGGAGCACACCGAGTAGCAGGTTATTCTTCACAAGACTCATCGAACGACCGATATAAATAGTTTCGTCGTACATCTGAATTAGCTCAAGTCCCTCATGTTTTAAAGCCCCCTCATTTAACTCTTTTATCGCTTCCTTTAACCCTTCCATTACCTGAATCACATTGACGCCCTGCTCGGCCTGTGCGTTCATCGCAATCGCAGGCTCACCGTCCAAGGTAAGAACGCCTGTTCGGTCTTGCAGTGTTAATTCAATTGTAGCGACATCTTTTAACAACACAGGTTTTCCTTCGCGCCACTCCAGTACCATTTCCTGAAGCTCTTTGACACCATACTTTCCAGAAAATCTTAATGTATATTTACGCCGCCCAACCTCATTAAATCCGCCCGAAACATCTGTATTATTTGATAAGGTGGCTGCCAACTCAGGAATATTGAGCCCTAAAGAGGCTGCTTTGTAGGGGTTAAAGGTAATTCGTAGCTCTTGTGAAAGGCCACCAAATGCATTGGTCTTAGAGACACCAGAAACTCTTTCTAATCTCGCTTGAACGACTTCTTCAACAAAATCTTGATAACTTGCAATATCTCGAGAATTTTCAGCTGTTGGCTTTAATGCAAGCCAGGCAATTGCAGTAAGCGTACTATCACCACCAACAGAGATCACCGGCTCAGTTGCATCTGGTGGGTAACTTGGAACTTGATTGAGTGCATTCATTACGTCAATCAACGATCTTTCCAGATTAATACCGGTTCGATAACGTAAGGTAATACTACCATTTCCCTGACTGGAACTTGACTCCAGCGAAACCAGCCCCTGCATTCCTTTTAACACATCTTCCTGACGCTCAATTATCTCTGCCTCCATCTCTTCTGGCGCTGCGGAACGCCATTGAGTTGAGATACTGATCATTGGCTGGCTGATATCCGGTGTTAATTGAACAGGTAGCTTAAAAAGACTAATTACACCGAATAGAGTTGCCAGTAATATCGCAACCACAACAGCTGTAGGATTTTTTAGAGAAGCAGTGGTTAGTTTCATAGTTGTACCGAAAGTTACTAAAATCAGGAAAGATATTTCCCTTATATTTATTGTTTTCCAGAAATAAGTTTGTGATTATCAGCTTTTATTGTCACTTGCTGGCCAGAGCGTAATCGTTCAGCACCACGTACTACAATTCTATCACCAGCCGTGACATCCCCTACAACTTGCACCAATTCACCTGCCCCGACTCCAACTTCAACATTAATCTGCTCCGCTGTATTATCACTTTTAATTTTATAAATACTGATACCATTTCGTCTTAAAACAAGCGCGTCACGAGGAACCGCAATAACATCTTTAGTTGGTCCATTAGTTACAGCAACTTTAATATCAAGTCCTATTGGCCAATCTACTTGCGACATATCTAGACGGACTTCCATTAAGTGGGATTGACTATCGGCAACTGGAACGATGCTCTTTATTGGTGCAACATCTTTACCCAGTGACGATTGAATTGAAAGCGAACTACCTTTTTTTAGAAAACGATATGCTGTAATTGGAACAAATAATGAGGCTTCCAGATTATCCGTTTCTACCAGCCTTAATATAGAAGTACCAGCTTGCACATACTCACCCAGGTTAGCCAACCTTTCTGTGACTACTCCATCAAATGGTGCCTTCAGTCTTGCAAATCGTATATTTTGTTCTGTTTGTGTCAGGCGGGCTCTTGCAGCATTGAGATCTCCTTGCGCGACGTCACGCTGAGAAACCGTCTCATCGAGATCAGTAATGGCAGAAAGATTCCTTTTTGCCAGACTTGACTTACGTTTAACTTCTGAGTCTAAAAACTTCAAACGCGAAAGCGCGTTATCAACACTGGCCTGATTTTCGCGCAATTGTGTTTTTAGCTGTATATCATCAATTTGCGCAAGAACACTTCCTTTTACGACATAATCACCTAATTCAGCAAGATCCTCTAATCGGCCAGCAACTTCGACTGCCAGACGTGAACTATTGCGACTAACCACAACTCCAGTTCCCCAGGCAACAGGCGCAAGTGGTCTTATTTCTGCAACAATTACATTTACACTCGGTGCAGGAAATCCTTGTCCAAATAAAGGTGCTTGAAATGAAATAAGTAATAAACTCACTACTATTAGAATTTTTATTTTTATCATAAATAACCTGAATATCTTGAAACTTCGTTGCTTTAAAACCAATTATAAGAAATTAACCCGATAGTGTGAATCTTTCTTATCCATCTGGTTAGATTCTCAGAAAACGGTAAACTGACATATTTCAGAATACTTATTTAAATTACGCTCGGGCAGATAATATTCAAATGAAAGTAGTCAGTAATGGAAAAGTCGAGAGCAGATGCATGGCAAAGTTCGCGTTCCAGTCTCGAATGTTAACTTACTAGTGTAAAGCAACTCCCCTATTTTTACATATTTAGCTAATATCTAATCAAAGTCAGTAATGTATTTTTTGTTACAATCAATGTCATTCAGTTAACATCAGTATCCAACACTAAGTTATGCAATAATCTGATGTCAAGCCAATTAGTGTGCGATGTTTTTCTTTAGGAAGTCTAATAATTCACTTTCTGATAGTGGTTTAGAAAAGTAGTAGCCCTGAATCGCATCGCAACTTAATTCTCTGATAACCTGGTATTCTTTAATATTCTCAACGCCTTCAGCAATCACACTCAGGTCTAAAGCATGAGCCATACTGGTTACCGCTGAAACGATACTGCGACTGTCTTTACGGTGATTTATTCCATCAATAAAGATGCGATCAATCTTTAACTTACAAATTGGCATACGTAAGATCTGACTTAGCGATGAATACCCCGTTCCAAAATCATCAATCGCAACTCCGAGTTCGAGTTCAGAAAGTGCTTGTAGTACTTTAATATTTGTTTCAACATTCTCCATCAAAGATGTCTCAGTAATTTCTAGAAGAATGTTACTTGGCTCAGCTGAAGTTCGCTTGATTATTTTTGCGAAGTCGTCAACCAGGTTGTAATAATTAAGTTGTTTGGTTGATACATTAACTGAAATATAAGGCGTTTTTTTATCCCCAAAATAGTCGCGCCAGAGCTTCTCAGACTTGCAAGCTTTCTCAAAGACCCACATACCTAAGGGTAAAATAGCACCTGACATTTCTGCAATTGGAATAAAAACATCCGGAGGAATAAATTTGCCTTCACTATACCAACGTATCAGAATTTCTACTCCAATTACCGTTTTAGTTTTAGTATCAATAATTGGTTGATAACGTACTTTGAACTCATTATTGATAATTGCGGCATTCAGCTTATTGCTAATTTCCAGCTTTCTTTTTGCCTGTTCGTGAATTTCATGGTTATAAATATGCCAACCATCTCTTCCTCTTTCTTTAGCTTTATATAAAGCAGTATCGGCATTGCGTAACATTTCCTCGCAGGAATCTTTGCCCGCCTTACTAAAAGCAATACCAATACTTGCACTAGTTAAAAGTACTAATTCATCAATAGTGATTGGCTCTTTTATTTTGTCGTTAATACGCTGTGCAAAATTACAAATATCAGATTCTGTTCCAGACTGTTCACATAAGACAATAAACTCATCGCCACCAAATCTCGCAACTGTATCTCCAGGTCTGACGGTGCTAATAAGTCGATTTGCAACTTCAATTAAAAATAGATCTCCCATGTCATGACCATAGCTATCATTGATTAATTTGAAGTTATCAATATCAATAAATAAGAGTGCTATCATCTGTTGGCTGCGTTGCGCACGATTAAGCGCATTGGTTAATCTATCTTGCATTAACTCTCGATTAGGCAAATGAGTTAAAGAGTCGTGGGTTGACTTCCAGATTAAATCTTCTTCTGCGTTCTTCTGTTCAGTTATATCATGCAAAGTAGCAACAATCACCAACTGTTCATTTTCATAAAATTTGGAAATTGATGCCTTTGCAGGGAACAATGAGCCATCTTTTTTATAAGCTGAAATTTCCCCCCGCATTCCCATTAAAATATCTTCACTGTGCGACTCAACAAATTGTTGAAAATAGTGTCGGTGCTTACTTCTATATTGTGGTGGTAAAAGGTGGTGAACACTCATTTTTAACAATTCTGCAGGTGTGTACCCAAACAGCTCACTAGCACAATTATTTGAACGGACAATATTACCATTTTTGTCGGTTGCAATAATTGCAACATCCGCAGCTGATAATATATCCCTGCTCTCTTTTTTTATCGGTAATAAAAGCTCACTAACCGAGACTCTGTATAACAAGTGATTGACTTCTAATTGATATTGACTAATAGAAAATTCAACAAGTTTAATTGAGCCAGCCTTTGTTTTAATACTGACTCGACCATCCCAAAACCCTTTATTTTTTAAGTTTTTTTCAATACTTCCAAACTCTCGTTCTAAAGCCCATAACTTTTTAACCGACTGTCCAACAAGCTCTATATCGTCACTATAACCTAGCATCTTAAGTAAGGCTTTATTCACCCTGACAATCCTCAAACCTGAGTCCAGGTCGAAAATTCCCACTTGATGTTCTGCTATATCCTGGTCTTCTGAAACCTCTCTATACCTCTCTGGAATAACCGGCTTGATCCCATCAAATGACTCTATAATTGAAAATATTCCATCTCTATTGCATCTCGATAAGTAGTTATTCACTTGAGCATGGTGACTTTTTTGATCCATAAAAACAGGCCCTTGAGGTCCTTCAACCACAATACTCTCAAGGGCTTTAATGATTTCATCCCGCTCAATGCTACCTGCTTTCCTGACCGCTTTTGCAAAAGCATGAACACACAAATAGGTGCCCTCACCAAAGTTTGTAAGTATCCCATTACCATCAGGCCAGATACCGGAAACATCTTCACGTTTAGCAAGAGCAGAAAGATAGGCCTTATTTTTCGGGTTATCAATACTCATAAAATAAGTGTTACTTGAATAAAACCCCTCTCGTACTGACGGTGGTAATCCTTTAACCATAGCCTCATCATAATGCCCCATGACAACCTTCATTCTTTCTTTTAAACCTAACTCGGTAAACCGCGTTAATAGATTTATTTGATCAGAACCGGCAAAATAAGGTACAAAAACATCTGCGCCAGATCGTGCTACTAACTCAAGTAATTCATCAACCTGAGAACTACCGATAGGAAGATATTCCTCTCCAACGATTTCTCCCCCACATGCCGTTAGTGCCTTTTTAGCAGCA
>CBDUHU010000078.1:0-10343 GCA_965366725.1 uncultured Kangiellaceae bacterium | reverse complement strand
AATTGGAATTTATCCAACCGGTAGCCAGGTTAAGCTTTGTAACAATACAATCGGCGTTGTCATTGAACAACCAGAAAAATCTCGATTAAGACCGAAAGTAGCAATATTTAAAGATTCAGCAGATCAACTATTAGAAAAACCTCAGATTATCGATTTGGCGAAAACACAAGTGGATGATGAAGGCACGCCACTTAAGATAGATAGAAGCTTAAGAAGTGCGAGCAATGATATAGACGCTAATGAATTACATCAAAAGCTTTTTGCTAATAAAAGTTGGTTTTCAGTTATAAGCGCTTGATTTTTATCGAATAATTTTCTTTTTTATCTTTTATTATACATCACTATTCTAAACAGACTACTTCCGTGTAGCCTGAATCTATCAGCTAATTATTTAACTTCTGTTGCTGATCAATAAATTGATCGATCTGCTGTTCGAGAATTTTCAAGGGTATTGAACCATTCATCAGTATTTGGTCGTGAAAAAGACGTAAGTTAAACTTGTCTCCTAAAATACCAGTAGCTTTTTCGCGTAACGCCCTTATCTTAATTTCGCCTAATTTGTAGGAAAGTGCCTGTCCCGGCCAACTTATGTAGCGATCAACTTCAGTACGAATATTATGAGTTGATAATGCCGAGTTATTCTCTAATAACTTAATTGCTTTGTCTCTGCTCCAACCCTTTGCATGTATCCCTGTATCAATGACTAACCTTGCTGCTCTCCACATTTCATAAGTCAACCTTCCAAAATTGCTGTAAGGATCCTGATAAAAACCAACTTCCAGACCTAGTCGCTCACTATAAAGTCCCCAACCTTCACCAAACGCAGAAATGTACGAATTTCTTCTGAACTCAGGTAACTCAATTAACTCCTGATTAAGTGCATTTTGTAAGTGATGCCCTGGCACAGCTTCATGTAAAGTTAGCGCTTCAAGAACATATAGCGGGCGTTTATTCAATGCGTAGGTATTAACCCAATATACACCCGTTCTTTCACTATCAAGTGGTGCAGAAAGGTAGCGACCTGTCGTATATTTTGGTGCTATTTCTTCAGGAACCGGCTCAACCGTATATGGTTGTCGTGGTAAACGCGTAAAAAGCTTGGCTAATTGACCGTCCATTTTTTTAGCAATATATGATGCTTCTTTAATTAACTCTTCCGCTGATTGTGCATAAAACCGAGGAGTTTCCCTCAAATACTTCAAAAAACTCTTAAAATCACCCTGATATTCCAAATGCTAGATAATATCTTCCATTTCAGCGCGTATTCTTGCCATTTCCGCCAGACCGATTTGATGGATCTCGTCAGCGCTCAATGAAAGTGTCGTGTAGTGACTAACCTGAGCATCATAATACGACATACCATCTGGTAAATCTGATGCACCAATAGTATCTCTACTTCCCGGAATATAGACTTGCTCGAAAAATGTATATAACGACTCAAATGCGGGAATAACCCGTTTACTTAACACTTTATCTGCGGACTCTATTAGTTCCTTTTGCTCCTCTGCAGAAATATTTTTAGGCATTGTGTTAAAAGGACGCCAAAAACGGCTGTTTCTCCCTCCTCCCTCGTAAGCCTTTAGAATAACTTCGGAGAAGCCTCTCATTACGACTTTAGGCATTGTAAAACCGCGCTTAATTCCGGATTTCATATTGTTAATCTGCTGCTGAAAATAAACTGGAATTTGCTCTAAACGAGATATGTAATTTTGGTAATCAGCCTTATTATTTAATGGAACCTGATCAGGAAGGCGCATTATTTGCGTATGGAAACCTGAGTCCGAAAGAAAAGGGATCTGGTAAGATTTAAAATTAAGTTCTGAAATTCGCCTAAGTAATTGTGCTTCGAATATCTGATAATTAATCAATTCCTCAGAAGTTAATTGTTGTTTGTCTATACCTCTCAAGACTTCTACAAATTGTTTAGTTTGAAAAAGCCAGGCAAGCTGCGCTTTTTCCGATACATCATCGAGTAGATGGTTTTTACTAGAATCACCTGAACCGGTTGCCATCAGAGGGCTTCTATCAAGTCTCGCCTGCCATTCCTCTGCAAACAAAGTTGTTAACTTTTGACTATCTGAGATTACAGAATGTCCCGGCATACTAAATGCCAATGCCAGAATAAGACAGATAAATTGATATTTCGCTAGCATTTTAATAAGCCCCTTTTTTATTCTCTGATAAATAAAAATACCGTTTTACAACCCCTGATAGATCAGCTGATTAGATCTCAATAGGCTAGTGAATTCCAGTAGTAATCAATTTTACGAAGTTACAGGGCTTAAAATTAATATCGAGCTGCTCTCTGATAATATTGTTCCATGCTGTTGCACAAGCACCTGTAGAACCGGGCACACAAAATATAACAGTATTATTAGAAAAACCACCTACCGCTCTACTCTGGATAGTCGAAGAACCAATTTCTTCATATGAAACCTGGCGAAATAATTCACCAAAGCCTTCCATCTTTTTATCAAATAGTGGCGTAACGGCTTCTGGTGTAGAGTCTCTTCCATAAAAACCAGTTCCACCGGTAATTAAAATAACATTAACATCTACATCAGCGATCCAGTTAGACACTGCAGCACGAATTTGATAAATATCATCAATAACAATTTTTCGTTCTGTCAGCACATGACCTTCTTTATTAATACCATCAATTAAGAAACTACCTGATTTATCTGTTTCAATCGTTCTGGTATCGGAAACTGTCAGCACAGCGATGTTTAACTTTGACACAAATGACTCCTGAATTAGGTTAGACATAATAAACAAAGGCTAGAATACACCAATCCCGTAGGAATAGTTAATATCAAAGTAACATTCTTTAAGCAGGATTGGTGCTTAGTCAATATAGAGGCAATATGGTAAATTTTTTAGCCGTGAAACGTTTTAACCCGCAAGATTTTCCGCTATACTTGCGCCCGCAAAGACCTTAAGCATGACGATTGCTTTTGAGCTCTTAACCGCTATTAAACAATTCAGGTATCTTTAAATGCAAGCATTTTTGACTATTGCTGTACGTGCAGCGCGTAAAGCTGGTGATTTTATCATCAGAGAATCGGACAAAATTCGTTCAGTTCAGAGTAAATCACAAAATGACTATGTAACCAATGTTGATGAGGCAGCAGAACGTCTTATTATAGATACCATTTCTCATTCCTATGCCGACCACGCTTTTCTTGGCGAAGAATCAGGACAATCAGGTGAAAGTGACTATCAATGGATCATTGATCCGATTGATGGAACAACTAATTTCATCCGCAAAGTTCCTCACTGGGCTATTTCTATTGCTTGTCGCTACAAAGGCAAAACTGAGGTTGGGGTTGTTTACGATCCTTTACGCGAAGAGCTTTTCACTGCAGTAAGAGGCAGAGGCGCACAATTCAATGGTAAGCGAATTCGAGTAAGCAATACAAAAGGCTTAGAACACAGCCTATTAGCAACTGGCTTTCCTTTTCGAAACAAACAGAAGCTCGATGAATATATGAAGATCTTCAGTAAACTATACCCCCACTGCGCTGATATGCGTAGAGCTGGTTCCGCCGCTTTGGATTTGGCCTATGTGGCAGCAGGCAGAATTGATGGATTTTGGGAATTTGGATTAAGCGACTGGGATATAGCCGCTGGCACATTACTGATTGAAGAAGCTGGTGGTATGATTTCTGATATCAAAGGTAATCCAAACTATCAACAAGCAGACTCCATTCTCGCAGCTAACCCAAAAGCATTTAAAACAATGTTGCAAATTATCAACCAAAAAAGCTGATCTGAGTCATAGCTCTTACTTGACTATTTTACTGGGTTATTAGAGAATAGCATTCTTGAACAGGCTGATATAATTTATATCTGGTATTAGCCTTAGTTAACTCTTCATTTTTGAGGTGATTAATGCGATTAACCACAAAAGGTAGATATGCTGTCACAGCGATGCTTGACCTAGCAATAAGTAGTACTGATCACCCGGTAAATTTAAATGAAATATCCGAGAGACAGGCTATTTCTTTGTCCTATCTGGAACAGTTATTTTCAAAACTACGTAGAGAACAACTTGTAAAGAGTGTGCGCGGTCCAGGTGGTGGCTACCAATTAAATGGTGCATCTGATGAGATTAGTGTTGCTGAAATTATTAATGCCGTAAATGAATCGATGGACGTATCTCGTTGTGAAGGACGCGCAAACTGTCATGACGGTAGACAATGCCTTACCCACAACCTGTGGGTTGATTTAAGCGATAGAATTAATTCGTTCCTCGATAACATTACTATCGGCGAATTGATTAGACAAAATGAAAAACAGGCCCAGGAAAGAGCACTCCAGGGCGACAAAACAACCATTGAGTTGACCCCGATAAAATAGTAATAAACGAAACTAAGAGTTAAAAAATCAATGTCAGATGTTATTGATGATTATGTAAAAACAGAATATTCGGCTGGATTTGTAACCGATATTGAAGCTGAAACTTTGCCGCCAGGACTAAACGAAGAAGTCATTCGTTTTATATCCAATAAAAAAAAGGAGCCACAATGGTTACTTGACTGGCGTTTAAAAGCATTTGAGAGTTTTAAACAAATGCAAGAGCCAGAATGGGCTCATTTAAACTACGACAAGATCAATCTAGACGAGGTTTCTTTTTATTCGGCGCCCAAAAGTATTGATGATATGCCTAAGAGTCTTGATGAAGTCGATCCTGAATTAATCGAAACTTACAATAAATTAGGGATCCCGTTACACGAACAGGAAATATTAGCTGGAGTGGCAGTTGATGTTGTTTTTGATTCTGTCTCTGTAGCGACAACTTTTAAAAGTAAACTCGCTGAAGCTGGTGTTATTTTTTGCCCTATATCAGAAGCCGTTCACTCTCATCCTGAGTTGATTAAAAAATATATGGGGTCAGTTGTTCCTCAAAAAGATAATTATTTCGCTGCACTTAACTCGGCAGTGTTTAGTGATGGTTCTTTTGTTTATATTCCCAAAGGTGTTCGCTGCCCGATGGAATTATCAACTTATTTCCGTATCAATGAAGCAAAAACAGGTCAATTTGAAAGAACTTTGATCATTGCTGAGGAAGGCAGCCACGTTAGTTATCTCGAAGGTTGTACAGCACCAATGCGTGACGAAAACCAGTTACATGCTGCGGTAGTCGAATTGGTTGCATTAGATGATTCAGAAATAAAATATTCAACTGTGCAGAACTGGTACCCGGGTGATGAAAATGGGGTTGGTGGAATATATAACTTCGTTACTAAACGAGGTGTTTGTCATACCAATGCGAAGATTTCATGGACCCAGGTTGAAACCGGTTCAGCGATCACCTGGAAATACCCTTCCGTCGTATTGAGGGGCGATAATAGTATTGGCGAATTTTATTCCGTCGCGCTAACTCGTAACCGCCAGCAAGCAGATACCGGAACTAAGATGATTCATCTGGGCAAAAATACCAAGTCTACAATTATTTCCAAAGGAATTTCTGCCGGAAAAAGCCAAAATGCTTATCGAGGACTAGTTAGAATGAGCCCAAGAGCTGATGGCGCAAGAAACTACACTCAATGTGATTCGCTGTTAATCGGCGATCGATGTGGTGCTCACACTTTTCCTTATATTGAAAGCAAACATCCAAATGCCATCATTGAACATGAGGCAACAACTTCCAAAGTCAGTGATGACCAGATGTTTTTATGCCAGCAACGCGGTATTGAACCAGAAAAAGCAGTATCAATGATTGTCAACGGCTTTTGCAAAGAGGTATTTAAAGAGCTACCAATGGAGTTTGCAGTCGAAGCAGGTAAACTTCTTGAAGTCAGTCTTGAAGGCTCCGTGGGATAACCTCTTTTTTGAATAGTTGATTATCCACCATCATCAGATTTATTAACGTTAAATTAACAGAATTTATTAGAGACAATTAGATGTTATCAATCAATAATCTACATGCAAAAGTTGAAGAAAAAGATATTTTAAAAGGTCTTTCTATTGAAGTTAAACCTGGCGAAGTACACGCAATCATGGGACCTAACGGTGCAGGTAAAAGTACTCTGGGTTATGTTCTATCCGGGCGCGAGGGTTACCAGGCTACGGCAGGTGAAGCTCAGCTTAATGGCAAAAATTTATTAGATGCTGATGCGGATGAAAGAGCAAAAATGGGATTGTTTCTCGCCTTCCAATATCCGGTAGAAATTCCCGGAGTTAGCAATATGGAATTTTTAAAAGCAAGCGTTGATGCAACCAGAGAATATCAAGGTAAAGAACCATTGGATGCCGTGACTTTTATGAAACTCGCCAGAGAAAAGTGCAAAGCGGTAAACCTGGATCAGAATTTTTTAAAACGTGGTGTTAACGAAGGTTTTTCTGGTGGTGAAAAAAAGCGTAATGAAATCATGCAAATGTTACTGCTCGAGCCACAGTTATGTATTCTCGATGAAACAGATTCAGGATTAGATATTGATGCGTTACAGGTTGTTGCTGACGGTGTTAATTCCTGTAGAGATCCCAATCGTTCATTTATCGTTGTTACCCACTATCAACGACTACTAGATTATATTATTCCAGATTTTGTTCATGTTTTATCTGATGGAAAAATTATCAAATCTGGCGGTAAAGAACTCGCTCTCGAACTGGAAGAAAAGGGCTACAGCTGGATTAGCTAAGATTACTTTTCAACTTTTATTAATTAAATTATTTAAAATAAAACATGAGCCCAAATCAGACTATGAGTTTTATGATTGATTTTCAAAACCGCGACGATATCGTGCTTTCTCTGTTCAAACATAAAGATGATTTACCGTGGCTAAATAAAAGCCGCGAGCAAGCACTTGAACAATTTAAGCAAACCAGATTACCAAATAGAAAGGTTGAGCATTGGAAATACAATGACACTAGTTTTTTATCTAACTCATTTCAGTTAATTGAAAAACCAACAAAACCATTAGATAAAAACCTGACAGATAAAAATAGAATTGGTTTTGACAGTGCAATAGAGATTGTTTTTGTCGATGGATATCTAGCCACTCCCCTGTCGTCTTTATCACTTCCGCAAGGAGTGACAATTACTCATTTCGATGAAATAAACGAAAGACAACAGGCTATAGTATTGTCACAGGAAAATAGCCAACTGGCTAAGAGAAACCTGTTACTCAGTCTAAATGAAGTAATTTGTCAAAATGGCATTCTGATTGAAGTTGAAAAGAATCAGGTGATTTCTCAACCAGTTTACTTGCGCTATATCTATTCAGATATTAAAACCCCGTCTATTGCAAGCCAGAAGACGGTTGTTAAACTTAACCAATCGAGTCAATTAACGCTAGTCGAGCACTTTGAATCCGATTCAAGTGAAAATATTTTGCTTTCGCTCCAACAGACTTTTCTCTGTCTCGATGAAAACAGTCAAATCAATCATCATCGTCTAAATCTGGAAAATGAAAAAAGCCATCAGGTCAGTCAGGTGAAAACAACACTTGCTGCGAATGCTGTGCTAAACAGCTTTTATCTAGGCTTGGGCAGTATGATAAACAAAACTGATATTGATATTTTACATCAGGGAAGTAATGCAGAGTGTAACCTTACAGGAATATATCTTCCAGCAAACAAGCAAACCATTGACTATCATCTGAATACTGAACATAGGGTTCCCCATTGTAATACCAATGAGATATTTAGAGGCATTGTAGCCGATCAGGCAAGTGCAACATTTAATGGAAAAATTCATATATTTCAAGATGCGCAAAAATCAGATGCCTACTTAAATAATAAGAATTTATTGCTTACCAATCAGGCTGAAGTTAATACCAAACCTGAACTGGAAATCTATGCGGATGATGTTGTTTGTGCACACGGAGCAACAGTTGCTCAATTGGATAATCAGACTATTTATTACATGCAAACCAGAGGTATTAGCAAAATCCAGGCGAGAAAAATGCTAAGTATTGCCTTTGTTCAAGAGCTATTGAACCAGCTATCACTTGACGCAATAAAAGATTATTTGACCAATCTTCTCGATAAACATATGTTGCGCATTGAATAATTTTAAATTCGGCTAATGACCATGAATAAAACTTTAACAACGCAAGAAAGTGATAGTAACAAAAGAGCCTTTTGCATTGAGGAGGTTCGTGCGGACTTCCCTATTCTTAACGAACATGTCAATGGGCACCAATTAGTCTACCTTGATAATGGGGCTACCTCACAGAAACCCAGACAAGTGATCGATGCAATTTCTTCTTACTATCGGCATTTTAACTCTAACGTTCACCGGGGTGCTCATGCCCTAAGCGATAAGGCAACAGAAGCCTTTGAAGATTCGCGAGAAAAAGTTAGACAGTTTATTAATGCGAAATCCAGAGAAGAAGTTATCTGGACCCGAGGCACCACTGAATCGATTAATCTGGTGGCGCAAACCTGGGGACGTAGAAATATTAATCAAGGTGATGAAATCATAGTCTCAACACTTGAGCATCATTCGAATATTGTGCCCTGGCAAATTTTATGTGAACAATCCGGGGCGAAATTACATGCAATTAATGTCAAAGATAATGGTGAGTTAGACTTTGAACATTTTAAGTTGCTGATTAATAAAAAAACCAGACTAGTTGCAATAGGCCACATTTCTAATGCTCTCGGTGTAATTAATCCGGTAGAAGAAATAGTCGAAATAGCTCACAAAAATGGCGCAAAAGTTTTAATCGACGGTGCTCAGGCAGCCCCACACCTTTGTATTGATGTACAAAAACTAAATTGTGACTTTTACGCTTTTTCTGGACATAAAATGTTTGCGCCAACAGGCATTGGCGTATTATTTGGCAAAAAAGAGCTTCTTGAAGAAATGCCTCCCTGGCATGGTGGAGGCGAAATGATTGAAAAGGTCAGTTTTGCTGGAACCACTTATAACAAACTACCTTATAAGTTTGAGGCTGGAACTCCCAATATCGCTGGCTCCATTGCAATGGGCGCTGCAATCGATTATTTACAGCAATTTGATCGTCAACAACTAGTCGATTACGAAAACTCTTTAATAGAGTATGCATCGCAAAAAGCGCAAGAAATACCGGAGCTAAAAATTATTGGCAGTGAATGCAATAAAACATCAGTATTAAGTTTTATTCTGCAAGGTTGCCACTCACAGGATGTTGGAATGATCATTGACCAACAAGGGATTGCAGTAAGAACTGGACATCATTGTGCTATGCCACTGATGGAAGCACTTGGTTTAAACGGTACTATTCGAGCGTCTTTTTGCTTTTATAATACACGCGAAGAAGTCGACCAGCTATTTGCAGGGATCGAAAAAGCTAAAATGTTTTTAATATAGAATCACTAACAGGTGATTCAGGAAAATAGAGTTCATTATGACTGTTTCAAAATATACGCCTAGCTCAGAAACCGGCAACCCGGTAAGTTTTACTCTTTCAGCAATAAAGCATCTGACAAAACAAGTCGAAAGCAAGCAAGCGAAAGGGATAGAGTTTAAAGTTAAGGAAAGTGGATGTTCCGGATTCAAGTATTTACTTGAGTTGGCCAGTGATATTTCTGATGATGCCGAAACTTATCAGCTAGACGATTCTCTTTCGCTGTTTATATCACCCGATGTCATTCCCTTAATAAAAGGAACCCAGGTGGACTACGTGCAAGAAGGCGTTAACTTTCATTTGGCTTTCACTAACCCTAATGCGACCGCCCACTGTGGCTGCGGTGAAAGCTTTAGTGTGGAGCAACAATAACATGCAGAAGAAAATGGTGGTAGCACAGGCCGATTGCCCTGCACGACTAGTTCCAGCAGGAACAAAGATTGTTATTCCTAAGGACACATTTGTTACCATTACTCAGGCGTTAGGCGGCAACTACACGGTTGCAGTTAATGGAAATATGGCGCGAGTTGATGGAACAGATGCAACCGCATTGGGATTAAAAGCTGAAAGTCTTGTGTTTGAAGAAAACTCAACGGCAGAAATTCTTGAAGATCAGGTGTGGCAGGCGCTAAAAAGTATTTATGATCCTGAAATTCCGGTGAACCTGGTAGATCTTGGTCTAATTTATAATGTTGACATTGATCGCGAATCAGCATCAGTATTGATTGAGATGACCTTAACCGCACCAGGCTGTGGAATGGGACCAGTTATGATCAGTGACATAAAATATCGGGTCGCAAAAGTGCCCAATGTAAAATCAGTTGAAGTTGAGTTAGTCTTCGATCCTCCATGGACAAGAGAAATGATGAGTGACGAAGCAAAACTTGAAACAGGCATGTTTTTTTAATAATTAAACCTATTTAAGAGTCAACCGCCCGGTAAGATTGCTAACCGGGTGATTTATAAAATTTTTACCGTTGAGTTCAACAATGACCACTCCTGATG